>JBJKPA010000024.1:0-3809 GCA_046706905.1 Gemmatimonadaceae bacterium | reverse complement strand
GACCACGCCGTGCGGCGTGGTGAACGCGGCGGCCCGGGCCGCGCCCTCGGCCGCCTCGATCGCGAACGAGAACACGTCGTGGGCCATCAGAGAACCACCATGGCGTCGCCGTACGAATAGAAGCGGTATCCCCTGGCGACGGCCTCGGCGTAGGCACGCATCGTGAGGTCGTAGCCGGCGAACGCGGCGACGAGCATGAGGAGGGTCGAGCGGGGGAGGTGGAAGTTGGTGATCAGGCGGTCCACGGCCCGGAACCGGTAGCCGGGCCGGATGAAGAGTCGCGTCTCGGCGGCTCCCGCGGCAACCGTGCCGTCGTCGCGGGCCGCGCTCTCCAGCGTGCGCACGGCGGTGGTGCCCACGGCCCAGACGTTGCGGCCGGCGGCGTGCGTGTCGGCCACGGCGCGCGCGGCGGCGTCGGAGATCGAGTACCACTCCTCGTGCATCACGTGCTCGGCGGGATCCTCGACCTCGACGGGCTTGAAGGTCCCGGCGCCGACGTGGAGCAGGACGTCGGCGCGGTGCACGCCGCGGGCGGCGAGCGCGTCGAGCAGCCGCGGGGTGAAGTGCAGCCCCGCGGTCGGGGCGGCCACCGACCCCGACTCGCGCGCGTAGACGGTCTGGTACTGCTCGGCGTCGGCGGGGACGTCGGCGCGGTCGATGTACGGCGGGAGGGGAACGTGGCCGTGCCGCTCGATCGCCGCCTCGACCGGGCCGTCGGCGATCGGCCGCACGACGCGCGTGCGCCGCTCGGTGACCGCAAGGACCTCGACGTCGAACCCTTCGGCCACGTGGACCATGCGCCCGGGCTTGAGCTTGCCGCCGGGGGAGACCATGGCCTCCCAGGTCCCGTCGCCGAGCGGCTTGAGGAGGAGGATCTCGGCGGGGGCGCCGGAGTCGCGGCGGCCGAGGAGCCGGGCGCGGAAGACGCGGGTGGTGTTGAGGACGAGGAGGTCGCCGGCCGGGATCAGGGTTTCGAGATCGCGAAAGTGGGCGTGGGCGATGGTGCCGGCCGCCCGGTCGAGGATCATGAGGCGGGCTGCGTCACGGGGCTCAATGGGGGATTGAGCGATGTGGTTCTGAGGGAGGTCGAAGGCGAAATCGGAAGTTTTCATGAAGTACAAGAAGCGCCGGCAAGAACCGCGCCGACAAAACCAGCGCCGGCAAATACGGCGCCAACAAAAATCGCGCCAGCAAGAACGGCGCTGAAATCGGTACGGCCTTCGGCCCCGTTACCTGCGGACGGCGCGGCGAAGCCGCGCCTGTGAAGCGCCGTTGACTGTCGTTCAGTTCCCAGCGCTCGTTTTGCCGGCGCCGTACTTGCCTGCGCAGGTCTTGCCGGCGCGGGTCTGGTAGGCGCTGGTCTTGTCGGCGCGGTTTGTACTTAGAGCAGTCGCGGTGGAGAATACCCAAAGTGCTCGTACGCCTTCACCGTCGCGACCCGCCCCCGTGGCGTGAGCTGTAGGAATCCGTTCTGCACCAGGAACGGCTCATACACCTCCTCGATCGTATTCTCGTCCTCGCCCACCGCCGTTCCCACGCTGTTCAGCCCCACCGGGCCGCCGTCGAACTTCTCGATGATCGTCTTGAGGATTCGCGCATCCATGTCGTCGAGGCCGAATTCGTCCACGTCGATCATGCGCAGCAGCTCATTGGCCACGTCGCGGGTGATCGCGCCCTGGGCCCGGACCTGGGCGTAGTCGCGCACGCGGCGCAGCAGGCGGTTGGCCACGCGCGGCGTGCCGCGCGAGCGGCGGGCGATCTCCCGCGCGCCCTCGGCGTCGATCGCCACCTTCAGCACCTCGGACGAGCGGACGATGATCTGCTCGAGGTCCTCGGCGGGGTAGTAGTTGAGCCGCTCGATGATCCCGAACCGCGCGCGCATCGGCGGCGTGAGCATCCCGAAGCGCGTCGTGGCGCCGATCAGCGTGAACCGCTCGATCGGCATCGTGATCGTCTGCGCCTTGGGGCCCTCGGACAACCGGATGTCGATCTTGAAGTCCTCCATCGCCGGATAGAGGAATTCCTCGATGATCGGGCGCAGGCGGTGGATCTCGTCGATGAACAGGATGTCGCCGGCGCGCAGGTTGGTGAGCGTGCCCACGAGATCGCCCGGCTTCTCGAGCGCCGGCCCCGAGGTGGAGCGCACGTTGACGCCCAGCTCGCGCGCGATCAGCTCGGCCAGCGTCGTCTTGCCCAATCCCGGCGGGCCGAAGAAGAGCGCGTGGTCGAGCGGCTCGCGGCGCGCGAGCGCGGCGTCGATCCAGATGCGCAGGCTCTCCTTGACCTTCGTCTGTCCGATGAACTCGGCGAGTCGCTGCGGGCGCAGAGACAACTCGACGACGGATTCGTCGGGAAGAACGTCGGGCGTGGTGATCTCGGCGCGGGGCATGCGTCAGGGGAAGGTGGTCCGGCGGAAACGTACACGGATTGACGCCCGCCGAAACTCACGCGGAATATACCGAACGGAAGCCGAATTCGTGAAGGATCGCGCGCACGCGGGATTCGGACGGGCCGTGAGGACCGGAGCCGGGCGCGACGGCCGCCGAGTGGTGCGGCTGCATGTCCGCGCGCAATTCACACAAGCCTTTCCCCGCTCGATGGTTGCGAGCTTATATTCGATGCTTGAGAGCGAGCGGCGCGGCGCGTCCCGTTGGCGCAGTCCGGCAACGGCGAGTGGGCGCGCGGAGGGACCGGTACCCACGACGGGAGGCGGATCATATGGGTCGAGGACGAGTGCTCCGCCGGAGTGTGGCCCTCATCGTCGCGCTCTTCTCGGTGACGATGGCGAGCCGCGCGAGCGCTCAGAACCTCGACAGCCTGCGGCGGCAGTGGGCGCTCCCGGGCGGCGGCGGGACGGGCCTGGCGTCCATGGCGGCGCAGAGCGCCCCCGGGAACACGTTCGGATCGCCGTCCGCGTTCGGCGCGGACGCCGGCGACGTGTTCGTCGGCGCGAGCTATCAGAACCGGGTGCGGCTGTCCAACACGGACGAGGGCGCGGTCGTGGTCGGCTTCGGGCTCGGAGATTCGCGCGGCCTCGCCGGTCTCGAATTGGCGTTCACGTCGTACTCCGCGCTGCACCGCGGGCTGGGCAACACGGGCGGCGTCAGCCTCAAGGTGCACCGCGACCTGCCGGATGGATTCGCCGCCGCGTTCGGCTACGAGAACGCCGCGACGTGGGGCTCGCCGGACGGCGGGCACTCCTGGTACGCCGTGGTTTCGAAGATCCGGAATCTGCACACCGATCCCAACGGGTTCCTCGGGAGCCTGGTGCTCAACGCCGGCATCGGTAACGGGCGGTTCCGCGACTTTCACTACACGCAGCTCAGCACCGGCCAGATCTTCTCCGGCACGCCGTTGCGGAGCGTCGGTTTCTTCCTGAGCGGCGGCCTCCGGCTGCACCGGACGACCTCGCTGATCGCCGATTGGGGCGGACAGGACCTGTCCGTCGGCCTGTCCATCGCGCCGTTCGCGTCGCTGCCGCTCGTGCTGACCCCCGCGCTGGCCGACGTCACCGGTCGCGCCAACACGACGGCACGTTTCGTCCTCGGGGTCGGTTTCGGCTATCACATCCCGGGCTCCGGCCAGTAGAGCGCGCGAGAATCCGCCCATGCCGACCTCCTTCATCCGACTGATCGGCGCCGCGTTGGCGGTGAGTCTGGCCGCCGCGCCCGCGCTCGCCCAGCAGGGCAACGCCTCGGACGTCACGGGCGCGAACGTGACGTCGTCGGCCGTCGTCAGCGGCGTGTTCATGCCCGGCGGCGGGCTGCGGTTGCCCAGCGCGTCGCGGGGCGCACTGGCGAGCGCCGCTC
>JBJKPA010000023.1:0-13282 GCA_046706905.1 Gemmatimonadaceae bacterium | reverse complement strand
GCCGTCCCCTGGGCCCGGCTCGCGGCCGGGACGGCCGCCGCGGCCAGCGCGAGCAGCAGCGCCGCCGCGCGCGAGGCGGTTCGGCGTGACACGATGTCGGGCATGGGCACTCCGGGCGGAGAGCAGGGGGCGGCCTATTATGGCGCGCGGTACACGGCCGTCGCTAGATGCCCGGGCGCCGCCGTCACCCCAGCGTCATCTCGAGCTTGGTGACCGACGCCGCGGGGAAGGCGTAGACGAGGGCACCGCCGCCCGCCACGGGCACGTCGGCCGAGGTCGGCGCGATCGTGTTCGGATGGTCGAAGGTGTTCACGTCGTGCACGCTCCGCGCGACGAGCGTGGTGGCGCGGATGGCGCGCACCGTTCCGCCCCGCACCGCGATCTCGGTCTCGCGGGGCTCGGTCATCGACGGATTGGTCACGGTGAGCGTCAGCACATTTCCGTGCACCGATGCGGAGCCGTTGAGTCCCCACAGCGTGGACGTGCTGTCGTTCTTCTCCGTCCACGAGTGCGGTGGCGCCGAGAATTCGGCCCGCACCGCGCGGGCTCCCTGGTGCGCCGCGTACATCGCGAACACGTGGTACACCGGCGTCACCGTGAACCCGTCGTCGTGGGCCAGGAACACCGACTGGATGCAGTTGATCATCTGCGCCACGTTCGCCATCGCCACCTTGTCGCAGTGCCGGTTGAACGTGTCCAGCGTGAGGCCGGCCACGACCGCGTCGCGGATCGTGGACTGCGACTCGAACAGGTGGCTCGGATCGGCGATCGGGTGGCTCGCGTGCCAGGCCCCCCACTCGTCCACCACGAGCTTCACGTGGTGCCGCGGGTCCCCCTCCGCCGCCACCGTCCACACGGTGTCGATCACCGATTCCATGCGGTTGGCGCTGGCCAGCAGGTCGTACCATCCGCGCTCGTCGAAGTGGACCGCGTGGGCGCCGGCGTCGGGGGCGCTGCAGTAATGGTGCACCGACAGTCCCCACACGCTGTTCACCGCGTAGCGCGCGCGGAGCGCGTCGAACAGCCCCCGCGTCCACGCCCGGTCGGCCCCGCTCGGCCCCGAGGCCACGAAGCGCAGGCCCACGCCGTAGTCGGGCGCTCCCGCCGTGGTGAACCGCCGGAACTCCTCGGCGTACTCCTCGGGGGTGAAGTTGCCGCCGCACCCCCAGGCCTCGTTCCCCACGCCCCAGTAGCGCACGTCGTACGGCGCGGCGTCGCCCGCCGCGGCGCGAACGTCCGACCAGGTCGTGTCGCCGGCCGGCGCGTTGCAGTACTCGATCCACTCGTCGAACTCGCGGGCCGGCAGCGAGCGCACGTTCGCCGCCAGATAGGGCTGCGCCCCGACCAGCCGGCAGAAATGCATGAACTCGGAGGTCCCGAACGCGTTCGGGTCGTATTTCGCCGGTCCGCCCTTCACGTTGCGCAACCCGGGATCGTCGGCCCAGAAGTTGGTGCGCGTGGGACGCTTGTCGCGCGGGCCCACGCCGTCGCGCCAGTCGTAGGAGTCCGCGAAGCACCCCCCGGGCCAGCGGATCACGCTCGGCTTGATCAGCCGGAGCGCATCCACCAGCGCCTTCCGGATGCCGCCGATGTTCGGGACCTTCGAGTGCTCGCCCACCCACACGCCGTCGTAGATCACCCCGCCCAGGTGCTCGGTGAAGTGGCCGTAGATCTCCGGGGCGATGGTGCCGATCGAATCGTCGAGGCGAACGTCGATGTGCGAGTCGGCGAGGAGCGCTCGACGCGGGCGCCCCAGCGCGCCGACCAGCGGCGTCACGCGGGGAAGGACGAGGGCGGCGCCGCCGGCCATGGCGGAGCGGAGAAAGTCGCGGCGGGATGTCATGGAGGTAGGACGGTAGGACGGTAGGACGGTAGGACGGGAACCGAAACGCCGGAGGCCCGGCCGCAGTTCCCTCCGACTTACCGTTCGGCTCCACGACTGTCAAACCGGCGTAACGGCGGCGCCGGGATGCGCGCCGCCTCTGGCGCGATCGGCGCCGGCTATACAATTTGTCAAATGGCCGACGCCGGCCGGCGCGAACCTACTCCCCCACGCTCATGCGGCATCTTCCCTCCCCCGGATCCGCCGCGCTCCTCGCCGGCGCCCTCCTCCTTTGTCCGCCGGTCTCCGCCGCCCAACGGCCCGCGGAGCAGCCCGACACCGGTTCGGTCCCCCGCGTGCTGGCGGTCGCGCTGCTGCGCGCCACGCCCGTCTTCACCTACCTGGGAGGCGGACGTCCGGTCGAGCCCCGGCTGTACGTCGGCACCCTGCCGCCGAACGACTCGTCGCGGATGTTCGTGCCGGCGGGCGCCCGCATCCTCGGCTCGTCCGTGTCGGGACCCTTCCGGACGGCCGTGATCGCCGCCGCCGAGCCGTCCGACTCCGCGCTCGGAATCATGCGCCGCGGGCTCGTCGCGCTGGGGTGGCGCTCGATCGATGACCGGTCGACGGCTCCGATGCCCGGCGGATTCTGGCCCGCGCCGCGCCCGAAGCCCGAGGCGATCGAGCTCTGTCGCCGCGGCGCCACCGTCGCGGTCAGCGCCGAGCGTACCGGGGACGGCGGGACCCTGCTCACGATGGTGGTCGTCTCGCGCCGCCTGGGCGTGCAGGTCTGCAACCCGTCGCCGCCGTCCATTCCCGACGACGCCGGACGCCCCACGCTGATGATTCCGCCCGGGGCGGATCCGTCATCCGTCTGCCCGCCGGGCCGCGGGTTTTCGTTCTCGAGCGCGGCTACGGTCCGAGCCGCCCTCTCCCCCTCCGATCTGCTCGCCTACTTCGCGCGGCAGCTCCGCGACTCGGGGTGGACCTCCGCGCCGGCGGCGGTCGCCGCCTGGACCCGCCGCGACTCCTCGGGAACGCACCAGGAGGTGGCCGTCACCGTCATGCAGAACACCGCCGACACCGCATGTTTCGACCTGAGAATGGAATCCCGGAGGGTCCCGTGATGTCGACCCGTCGCTTCCGCGCGGCCGTGCCGGCCGTCGCGCTCGCCGCGCTCCTGCCCTCGGTCCTCGCCGCGCAGCACGCGGGCCCCACCTCCTCGGAGACCGTGCCGCGCGCGTTGCTCGTCGCCGCCATGCAGTCGGGCGCCACGGCCTTCATGTCCAACGGCGCCGGTCCCGACGTCTCGGTGGGGTCCATCCCCGCCGGGTTCGCGGCCGACCTCTACCTGCCCACGGGCGCCCGCGTGATCGGCGCGGTGTACGACGCGGCGAACATGTATGCCTTCGTTCACGTTTCGGGTGAGCCCGACGCGCTCCGCGCGCAGATGGACAGCGCGCTTCTCGCCCGCGGGTGGCGGCACCCGCCCCCGCCGGACTACCCCGGCGGCGGCTTCCGCTTCTACCCGATGCCGCCCCATTCCCCGCCGGGCAGCCAACCCTACTGCCGCGGCCTGCTCATGCTGACGATGAGCGTGAACGGGAGCGCCGAGGCGCCGGCCAACCTCGTCCTCCGCGAGACCACGGAGGCGCGCGCGAGCACCTGCCGGCCGCCGGGCAAGATCTCCCACCTCTCCCCGCCCTCCCGAACGGCAACGCTGCCCAGGTTGTTCAACCCGCCCTCGGCCGGGTACGCGGGGTATCCGCGCGCCTGCATGAACACGTATGGGTCCGGCTCGTCGACCGCGCTCGGGGCGGCCGTCGCCCCCGACTCCGCGCTCGACTTCTACGGACGTCAACTCGCCGACTCGGGGTGGACCCCGGCCTCGTCTCCCACGGTGTTCGGGCGCAGTTGGACGAAACCCGACTCCGCCGGCAACCCCGCCGAGGTTTCGATCGTCGTGGTCCGCCGGGCCATCGGTGCGCCCTGCCTCGACATCCAGATGCAGGAGCGCGTACAGCGGCGGTAGCACGTCATCGCGGGGGGTGTCACGCCGGGCCGGGCGGCGCGCGGGGTGGCCGAAGTCGTCGCCCGACAATGCGTTGACTTGGTGACGTGGCGGGGAGAGAGACTCCGTACCGTGGCGACGTGCCACCACACATACCGGAGTCCAGATGACCGCCAGTATTCGTCGTTCCGTTCCGCGGAGGCGCACCGTCCACACCGCGTTCGGCCGGTGGAGCGCCCTGCTCGCCCTGGTCCTGCTCGCCGCGCCGGCCCCGGCGCGGGCGCAGTACACCGCATTCCTGCAGGTCCACAGCGGCACCCTCGGCAACGTTCCGGGCAACACCACCGCGGCCGGGCATCAGGGCCAGCTCCAACTCCTCGCTTTCTCGATGCCGTCGTCGGGGAGCATCACGGGTACCGTGTCCGTCGAGCCGCTCTCGACGTTCTTCCGAGCGCTCACCGCGAATCTGCCGGTGGACGTGACGGTTTCGATCGACCGGATCTCGGGCGGAGAGGACGATGTGGCGTACCGGATCCACATCCCCGTCGCGCGTTTCAGATCGCTCGTGCTGGACGCACACGCCGGCCAGCCGTTCCAGTTCGACTTCGAGGTTGCCAGCGCCAACGGGCAGGTGCAGGTCACGGGGGGATCCGCCTATAGCAAGACGCACCCGACCCCGCCGCGGATCCCGAAGCCGGAAGCGCGCCCGGATGCGCGGTATCAACTCCGGGCGTTCCCGTTCCGGACGCCGGGAACCGGGGACGTGTCCATGACGGATGGCGCTCGGCGTCCGCAGCTCGGCACGGTGATCGGGAGCCTGGCGTGGTCGGTGCAATCCACCGGCCCGCAGCCGATGCTCGGCCCCCTGAAGATCGCCGTCGCCAACGACCACGTGAACGAAATGCTCGTCAAGCCGAGCCGCGCCGGTGCTGCCGTGAACGGCACCGCCTTCCAGTGGTTCGTGGGCTCGCAGAAGGTCCTGGAGCTGCGGGTGGTCAACGGGAACTTCTGGACGCCGGCACCGGCCGGCGGGAGCGCCTCCGCGAGGCAGTCGTCGACGAGCCTCCCACCCGGCGTGTACCGGATCGATCTCCGGGTGCACGGGATACAGCAGCTCGTGCAGATCTCGAGCGGCGGGCGCACCACCGCCTACTGAGCGCGGCGCTCAACCGCCGGCCATCGTCTCCGGGATCCTGACCGCCACGACCTCGCCTCTGGCGGTCACGATCCCGTTGGCGCTCACCGTGGCGTCGACGATCGCCTTGCGCGGTCCCAGCTCGCGCACGTGCGCCCGCACCTCGAGTTCCGTATCGGCCGGCGTGGGCTTGAGGAAGTCCACCTTGAGCGACGCGGTGACGTAGCGCGGCGCTTCGCGGTCGCCGATCGCGTGGCCCTCGGCGCGCTCGCTCGCCGCGGCCGCCGTGCCCATGGCGTGGCAGTCGATGAGCGAGGCGATCAGCCCGCCATATGCGAACCCTGATACGCCGATCTGCTCCGGACGCGGCGTATAGCGGGCCACCACGTCGGGCCCCTGGCCCTCCCAGCGGGACTTGATCTGCATCCCGTGCGGGTTGCTCCGCCCGCAGCCGTAGCAGGTGTCGAAGCCGCGCGGGTAGAAGTCCTGGATGGCTGGGGATGCCGGAGACGACATGGAGCCTTACCTCATGGTGAGCGTAGGACGGTTTGACGGTAGGACCGTAGGACGGATAACTGCGTAACGCAGTTTACCGACTACCGTCCTACCGTCCTACCGTCCTACCGTTCATCTCAGAAAACTATCCCTGATCCCGGTAATGATGAACTGCGTCGCGACGGCCGCCAGCAGCAGCCCCATGATGCGCGTCATCACGCGGATCCCCGTCTGCCCCAGGATCTCGATCAACCGCTCGCCGAGCCGGAGCGTGATGTAGGAAACGATCGCCGTGACCGCGATCGCGCCGTAGACCACTACCCCGTGCGACACGGTCTTGATCTCCCCGGCCAGCACCATGACCGTCGAGATCGCCCCCGGGCCGGCCAGGATCGGGATCGCCAGCGGGGTGACCGCCACGTCCTCCTTGACCTGTCCCTCGGTCAACTCCTCCTTGCCCTCGTGCGTGCTGCGCTGCGCGCGTACCATGTCCAGCGCCACGAGCCAGAGGATGAGCCCGCCCGCGATGCGGAACGCCGGCAGCGTGATCCCGAACGCCTGGAAGATGAACCGGCCCGCCGCCGCGAACACGATGAGCAGCAGCGCCATGGCCACGCACGCGCGGAGCGCCGTGCGCTTCCGCTCGGCCGCCGACTCGGTCTGGGTGACCACGAGGTACGACGGCACGGCCGCGATGGGGTCCACGATGAAGAGGACCGACGTCAGCGTGATGAGGCCGAACTGGAGGAGGTCTTGCATGCGGGGCCGGCGCCCAATCTAGCGCTTTTTCGCGCCGTTGCGCCGCTGCGCGGTTCCCGCGCTGATTCCCCGTCCTACCGTCCTACCGTCCTACTGTCCTACCGTCCCTCTACCCCCCCGTCGCCCGCGTCCACACGATCTCCGTCTGGTGCGCCAGCATCAGCTCCGGCTCGCTCGCCGGATGGTAGATGAACTGGATCATCCCCGGGTCGTTGTACACGCTGCCGTCCACGTACTGCACCATGTACAGCGTGCCCTGCGGCACCTGCTTGGTGTCCACGTGCAGGATGATGTGGCTCGACATGTCGTCGTAGCTGGCGCCGGCCTGGAACGAGATGCTGCGGGCGCCGATCACGAGCTGGCGCCCCGCGTACCTCGGGGCATTCGTCATCCACGTGCCCTGCACCCGCGACGGGAGGGTGGAGACGTTGTGGTTCGGAAGCAGCACCAGGAGCCCGGACGCGATCACCAGCGCGCCGACCAGGAGCGCGAACTTGGTGTTCGAGATCGGCGTCGGGGCCGGCGGCGGCGGCGGAGGCCGCCGCGCCGGGTAGCGCACCGCCGCGTATCGCGACGCGGTGTACATCGCTACTCCCGACCCCGCGCGAGCGGATCGATCCCGAACCGGGCGGCGTCGCCTTCGGTCGCCATCACGCTCAAGAACGCCTTCACCATCGCTCCGTCGAAATGCGTGCCGGCCAGGGCCCGGATCGTGTCCACGGCCAGCGGCTGCGACCACCCCGGCCGGTACGGCCGGTCCGATACCAGCGCGTCGTACACGTCGGCCACGGCGAGCAGACGCGCCAGGAAGGGGATGTTACCGCCCGTGAGTCCCTCGGGGTAGCCCTTCCCGTCCACCCGCTCGTGATGGTAGAGCACGATCGGCACCGCCGACGAGAAGGCGCTGATCGGCGCCAGGATCCGCGCCCCCACCGTGGGGTGGGCACGGATCAGCGCCCGCTGTTCGTCGTCCAGCGGCCCGGGGTGCTCGAGCACCGCCGTCGGCACGCCGATCTTCCCGATGTCGTGCAGCAGGCCGCCGCGATGCAGCGTGTCGAGGTCCGTCTCGGGAAGCTTGAGCGTGCGCGCGAGCCGCATGCTCAGCGCCGTCACGCGCTCCGAGTGGCCGGCCGTCCAGTGCGAATTGGCGTCCACGGTCCGGCCCAGCGCCGAGAGCGCGCCGTAGCTCAGCCCGTTGAGCCGCGCGATGAGCCGCGAATTGGCCAGCCCCACCGCGAGCTGGTCGCCGAGCTGCCGCGCCACGAGTCGCTCTTCCGACGTCAGCCCGCTGGCCCGGCGCACCGAGACCAGGCCCACCAACTCGTCGTGGCTCGTGAGCGGCAGCAGCAGGCCGGCACCGGTCGACGTCTCGGGGTTCTCCGCCCACTGCGGAACGGTCGACCGACCCTCGATCCACGGCAGGTTGCCCTCGCGGAGCTGCAGCAGATCCTCGGTGCTGGGCCACACCTCCGGGCACACGCGCACCGTACCATTGTCGCACTCCACGTGCCGCCAGGCGTCGGCCGAACGCTCCCCGGCCACGAACACGTTCACCGAGTCGCAGGCCAGCGCGTCGCGCAGCTGCGTGGCCGCGGTCGCCGCCACCTCCTCGCCGCGCTGCGACGCCAGCGCCGACTGGTCGATGGCGCTCCCCGCCGTGATCGCGCGGAACTGCTGGTCGAGCTGGCCGGCCATCCAGTTGAACGACGTCGCCAGGTCCTCGAACTCGTCGCGGCTCGCGATCGAGACCCGTCCGGAGAAGTCGCGCTCGGCCACCCGCTCCACGCCGGCCTTCAGCTCTTCCAACGGCTGGAGGCTGCGCCGCACCTGCAGGCTGCTCAGCAGCACGACCAGCCCGAACACGGTCACGATGCTCAGGAAGAACGTCCGCCGGAACGCGCTCACCGGCGCCAGCACCTCGCTGATCGGCTCGAACACCATCACCCGCCAGGGCGGCGCGCCGAAATCGTAGCCGAGGAAGGCGTCCCAATGCTCGGTGATCCCGTCGGCCACGGGGACCCACTGGGGGCAGAAGAGCGTGACGGAGTGCGTGTCGGGGCCCTGGTCCGTCGAGCCGGTCGAGGTGATGCAGACGTTGATCGCCGTCGTATCGAGCCCCGAACGCTGCACCTGGCGCGTGAACAGGCTGTCCGACCGCACCGCGGCCCAGAGGTGGCGACCCGGGCCCTCGGGCGCCACGACCCATACGCCCTCCGCGCTGTCCACCTTGAGCACGAATTGCCGTTGGGCCAGCCGGGCGCTGTCGTCGCTCGACAGCGAGAACACGCCGGGGACTCGCTCCTGCGTGCCGATCAGCGCCTGCGTGCCGCTGCTCGACGTGACGAGGAGCGACGAGAAGAGGCCCTGGGCGCGGCTCGCGGTGAGCGACGACAGCCGTCCGAGCCCGTGGACCGGATCGAGCTCCTGCGGAATGTCCTTGAGGATCACCTCGGCGGCGCTCAGCTGCCCGATGACGGTCATGCCCAGGTTCTTCGCCGCGTGCGAGAGCTGGGTCTTCGAATCGTCCATGAGCTGCGCCTGGACCTGCGTGTAGCCCTGGATCGTCATCACGGCCAGCGGCAGCACGGCGCTCACCACGAACAGGAGCGCGATTCGCCGGCCGAGCCGCGTCTGAAGGGTGACGGGAAGCGTCAGGCGCATGGCTCGTGGGTCAGAAGTTGACGGCGAGACCGATGTAGCTGCCGTCGTTGGCGCGCACGATGTCGTCGCGCGCCGCCTTGGCGGTGAACGCGAGGGCCGTCTTCCCGTCCTGGCCCATGCTGTACAGGTCGTAGGTCGAGTTCACGGGCACGAGGAATCGGTCCTTCCGCGAGCCCGGCGGCGGCGCGTTGCCCTTGGTGGCCGGGAACTTGTAATACACGTAGGGGTGCCCCCACGGATCGAGCATGTTCCCGCGCCCGATGTCGGCCAGCGAGTTGGGAAGCGAGTCCTGGCTCTCGATGTCGACTTCCAGGGCCTCGATGTCCCCGATGGCGCGGGCGACGCGCGCCCGCTCGATCAGATCCTCGAACCGGGGCACGGCGAGCGCCGTGAGCGCGGCGATGATCGTCATCGCCGCGATCAGCTCGATGAGGGTGAACGCACGGCGACGGCCCCCGCCGCGAGTCTCCTCGCGCCGTGGTGCCGCGCTGGATAGCCGGAACCGTGTCGTCGGCGTCGTCGTCACTCCTCCCGCCACACCCCTGGCGATGTCGGCACCGGATGCACCGCGCACCGTCCAAGAAACGATCAACCGGGCGGTCCAGTCACGCCCGCAACCCCCCGCGAATTAGCATTCTGATATAAACGCGCGTTTCATCACCGCGAGGCCACCGCCGGCTCCGGGACGCGATGCCACTGCGCGCCGCCGGCGTCGGGCACGACCAACCCCGCACGAGGCCCGCCCTGATAGATGAACGTGAAGCGGGCCCGCGTCGCGGCCGTCCACCCATTGACGTATTCGACGGTGAAGTGCAACCCATCGTCACTCCGTGACCAGCGCACCCCGGTCACGGCGTGGGTGCTCGCGGCGCCCGACCCAGAACCGGCAGTGAACGTGATACTCCTTTCTCCCAGCGTGACGGCACCGGTCGAACTGCCCGGCTGGTCCGCAACCCATGTGCCCCACAGTTCCCGCGGCAAGCCACCCATTTCAGCGGAGCGGTTGGCCAGCAGGAGTGCTCCCGCCCCCAGCGTCCAAACCACCATCGCCGGGATCAGCCAACGCATCCGGACCTTCGGGGCCAGGATCGAAAGCCCCCGGCGGGATCCGTCCATCGGGAATAGCGCCACGTGCGAACGCCGCGACGGCGAAGGCAGGTGGGCAACCGGCACGACCTCGGCCGCCGCCGCGATCAGGGCGTCCAACTCTTCAGCGTCGGGCGAGCTCGCAGTCCAGGGATCTCGGGCGATCTGTCGCATGCCCAAGTACAACGCCAAAGCACTGAATCATCAACATACAGTGCTTCGACAACCCATGTTAGAATGACCGATTGCCCTCGCTGAAACTGGGGGGGTATCGCCCCGTACGGCACGGCGTGTGTCGTCCCGCACACCCCCGCTCGAACTCCGCCGTCATCCCCGCTCGGAGCTGCCATGTCCACGCTGCTGCAGGACCTGCGCTATGCCCGCCGCATCCTGGTCAAGAGCCCCCTGTTCACGACCATCGTCGTGCTCACGCTGGCCCTCGGGATCGGCCTCAACACCGCGGTCTTCTCGGCCATCGACACCCTGCTCCTCAAGCCGCTGCCCGGCGTGCGGGCGCCCAACGATCTGGTCCAGGTGTACAGGACCTGGCCGGGGAACCTCCAGTTCGGGTCGAACTCGATTCCCTACTACGAGTCGCTGCGCGACCACGCGGACGGCACGTTCAGCGGCACGGCGGCGTGGGCCTTCGTGGCGGCGAACCTCTCCTCGCGGGGACGGGCCCAGCAGGTGTTCGGCCTGGCGGTGTCGGCCAATTACTTCTCGGTGCTCGGGGTCAATCCGCTGCGCGGACGCACCTTCGTGCCCGACGAGGCGGTGGGGCTCGGCGCCCACCCGGTGGCGGTGCTGAGCTACGCCGGGTGGCAGACCCTGTTCGGCGGGGACTCCGGTGTGATCGGGCGCAAGGTTCTCCTCGACGGACGCGATTACCAGATCGTGGGGATCACGCCCAAGGGGTTCAACGGCATCATCTCGATCGTCGCCCCGTCGGTGTTCCTGCCGCTCACGCAGATCAACGAGCTGCGGCCGGGCGACGGGAACCTGTACGAGCAGCGGGGCTCGAACTTCCTGAACGTGGTGGCCCGTCTGGCGCCGGGGGTCACGGCCGGCCAGGCGTCGCAGCGGATGAACGTGCTGGCCCGCTCGCTCGTCGCGCAGTTCCCCACCGACTACAAGGGCAGCGGGATTCGGCTCGTGCCGCAGCCCGACGCGGGCATCCACCCGACGTTCCGGAACGCCGAGGTCGGGCTCTCGGCGATCGTGATGGCGGTCGTGGCGGTGCTGCTGCTCATCGCGTGCGTGAACGTGGCCAACCTGTTCCTGGCGCGGGCCCGCGACCGGGCCCGCGAGTTGGCGATCCGGCTCAGCCTCGGCGCGCGCCGGGCCGCGCTCATACCCCAGCTCCTGATCGAGAGCCTGGTGTTCGCGTTCGTTTCCGGCGTCGCCGGGCTCGCCGTGGCGTGGTGGGCGATCGGGCTCGCCAACCGGGTCCGGCTGCCGATGGACATCGACTTCCGCCCCGACCTCTCGGTGAGTCCGGCGGTGCTCGTGTTCACGCTCGGCGTCACGGTGGCCACGGCGTTCCTGTTCGGGCTGGCGCCGGCGCTGCAGGCCACGCGGCCGTCCATGATCCCGGCGCTCAAGGGCGAGGCGGCGGCGGGGGAGTCGCGCTCGCGGGTCACCCGCGGGCTGGTCGTGGCGCAGATGGCGCTCTCGATCGTGCTGCTCGTGTGCGCCGGCCTCTTTCTGCGCAACCTCCAGGCGGCGACGACGCTGGACAAGGGATTCGACGCGGACCACGCAGTCGTGGCCAGCGTGGACCCGGGGCTCGAGGGCTACACGCGGGCACGGGCGCAGCAGTTCTACGACCGGCTCACCGAGCGGCTGACCGCCGATCCCGCGGTGACCGCGGTGGGGCTGGCCGGCTGGCTGCCGCTGGGGCTCAACGAGAGCGACAGCTGGGTGCGGATCCCCGGCTACACGCCGGCCAAGAACGAGAACATGTCGGTGCAGTACGACATCGTGACGCCCGGCTACTTCAAGGCGATGGGGATCCGGGTGCTGGAGGGGCGCGCCTTCACGCCGCAGGACGACAGCGCCGCGGCGAGTGCGATCGTCGTGAATCAAGAATTCGCGAAGCACTTCTGGCCGGGGCAGGACGCGCTGGGCCGGACGGTGCACGTGCACGGACGGGACTGCACGGTGGTCGGGGTCGTGCCCACCGGCAAGTACCAGCGGCTGGGCGAGCCGCCGACGGCGTTCATGTATCTGCCGCAGGCGCAGGACTGGACGTTCGGGATGACGGTGGTGATCCGGACGAAGGGCGATCCGATGGCGGTGGTGCCGAATCTGCGGTCGGCGGTGGCGGCGCTCGACCCGAACATGCCGTTGGCCGACGTGCGGTCGCTGGACGCCCATCTGGGGATCGCGCTGCTGCCGGCGCGGCTCACGGGGTGGGTGCTGGGGATTTTCGGGCTGTTGGGGCTGGTGCTGGCCTCGATCGGGATCTACGGGGTGATGGCGTACTCGGTGGCGCAGCGCACCCGGGAGATAGGAATTCGTATGGCGATCGGCGCGGCCGGGGGGGCGGTGGTGGCGCTCCTCATGCGGCAGGGGATGGCGCTGGTCGTGGCGGGGGCGGCGATCGGACTGGCGGCGGCGGTCGCGATCGCGCAAGTTATTCGTGGTCAGTTATACGGGGGGAGCGGGCTGGACCCGCTCACCTTCGTGGTGGTCCCCATCGTGCTGGTGGCGGTGGCGATGGGCGCCATATGGATTCCCGCTAAACGGGCGGCGTCGCTCGATCCGGTCCGGGCGTTGCGGCAGGACTAAGAGGACGCCGCAGAATTTCGCGTTTCCCCTGTTGCCCTCCGGATTAAAATTTTCTAACTTGGTGTCTCACCGCACCCCGTCGGCGGTCGGGCCGCTCGCACGAACGACCCGTGGCCCGTCGGGCATGCACCCACCGCCACATCCACCGACTGACCGTCGCCCCAACCCACCGTGACCCCACGCAAACGCAGTACGTCCAAAGGCCGCGCGCGCTCCGACGAAGTGCTCTCGAAGGCCCGCCTGGCGGACGAGATCAAGAAGGCGATCGCTGAGAAGGGACTGACCCAGACCGCGGCGGCTGCGCTGGCCCGCGAGGCCCAATCCCAGATGTCACTCGTGATGTCGGGCCATCAACAGGGCTTCTCGGCGAACCGCCTGATCCGGATCCTGCTTCGGCTTGGCCGGAACGTCGACATCACCATTACCCGCGGCAACGGCCGCATCAAGATCACCGGGACCGGCCCGGCGGCCCGCAAGCGCTGACGGTGTTCCAGGCGCCCAGTAGTCGGTGGGCGCCTGGAAG
>JBJKPA010000022.1:0-11278 GCA_046706905.1 Gemmatimonadaceae bacterium | reverse complement strand
CTGATCCACCTGCCGGGGCTGGTGCTGACCAAGGAGATCGGGAAGGTGCTGGCCGGGCTGCAGCAGATGGGGCTCACGCACCGCGGGCTCTACGGCGAGGGGAGCGAGGTGGTGGGGAATTTCTTCCAGATTTCCAACCAGACGACGCTCGGGCGCTCGGAGGACGATCTGCTCGACCAACTGCTCCGTGTCGTGGGTCACGTGGTGGAGCGGGAGGAGGAAGCGAGGCGTGTGCTGTTGCGCGATGCCGGTTATATTATCGAGGACAAGCTGTGGCGCGCGTTCGGCACCCTCCGGTACGCCCGGAGCCTGACGTTCGAGGAGGCGATGAACTTCCTGAGCGGGGTCCGGCTGGCGGTGGGGCTGAAACTGATCCGCGGGCTCAGTGTATACACGCTCAACAAGCTCCTGATCTTCTCCCAAGCCGCACACCTGGCGTACGCCGAGGGCCGGCCGCTCAGCGAGAGCGAGACGTGTCAGGCACGCGCGCGGTACGTGCGGCACGCGCTCGAAACGGAAGCCGGATCGGTCGGATGACGCGGGCCCGGCCGGACTCGAGGGGACGATGAACGGCTACAACTTCACCGAGCGGGTCAGGAAAGTCCTCGCCATGGCGCGCGAGGAAGCCGCGCGCCTCCACCACGAATACGTCGGCACGGAGCACATCCTGCTCGGCCTGATTCGGGAAGGCGAGGGCGTGGCCGCCACGGTGCTGCAGAATCTCAATGTCGAACTGGACGAGGTTCAGCAGAAGATCGAGGACACGGTCCGCAAGGGGAAAGCGGCGCAGACCACCGGTCCCGATCTCCCGTACACGTCGCGTGCCAAGAAGGTGCTGGAGCTGGCAATGGCCGAAGCCCGGGAGCTGAACCACAGCTACGTGGGCACGGAACATCTGTTGCTCGGCCTGCTGCGCGAGGAGAAGGGGATCGCCGCTCAGGTGCTGACCGAGGCGGGGATCACGCTGGAAGCCGCCCGCGCCGAGACGCTGCGCATCCTGGGCACCGACGTGCAGGCCGGGGCCACGGCCCAGCAGGGCACGGGGCAGCAGCAGCCCGCCGCGACGCCCAAGGGCGACAAGAAGTCCAAGACGCCGGCCCTCGACCACTTCTGCCGCGACCTCACGCAGCTCGCGGCCGAGGGACAGCTCGACCCGACGATCGGCCGGGCCAAGGAGATCCAGCGCGTCATGGAGGTCCTGACGCGGCGCAAGAAGAACAACCCGGTGCTGATCGGCGAGCCCGGCGTGGGCAAGACGGCGATCGTCGAGGGGCTGGCCCAGCTCATCGCCAACGGCGAGTGCCCCGAGTCGCTGCGCGACAACCGCGTCCTGTCGCTGGACATGGCGGCGGTGATCGCCGGGACGAAGTACCGCGGCCAGTTCGAGGAGCGGCTCAAGGCGGTGATGAACGAGATCGCGCAGAACAAGAACGTGATCCTGTTCATCGACGAGCTGCACACGCTGGTGGGCGCCGGGGCGGCCGAAGGCGCGATCGACGCGAGCAACATGCTCAAGCCGGCGCTGGCCCGCGGCGAGCTGCAGTGCGTCGGGGCGTCCACGCTCAACGAGTATCGCAAGTACATCGAGAAGGACGGCGCGCTCGAGCGGCGCTTCCAGACGGTGATCGTGGATCCGCCCACGGTGGACGAGACGATCGAGATCCTGAAGGGGCTGCGCCAGAAGTACGAGGATCACCACCACGTGACGATCCCCGACATGACGCTGTCCACGTCGGCGCGGCTCTCGGAGCGCTACATCACCGACCGGTTCCTGCCCGACAAGGCGATCGACGTGATCGACGAGGCGGGGGCGCGGGCCCGGCTCGCCGCGCAGGCGCCGCCGCCCGAGGTGGCCCAGCTCAAGGCCGACCTGGAGAAGGTGAGTGGCGACAAGGAAGCCGCCGTCCGCGACCAGAACTTCGAGCGCGCCGCCTCGCTGCGCGACAAGGAGCGCGAGCTGCAGGGCGAGATCCGGCAGCAGCAGGAAGCGTGGGAGAAGCGCCGCCAGTCGTACCGGCCGGTCCTGGGCGAGGAGGAGATCGCCTTCATCGTGAGCCGGTGGACGGGGATCCCCGTGACCCGGCTGCAGGAGGCCGAGACCACGCGGCTGATGCGCATGGAGGAGGAGTTGCACGAGTCGGTGATCGGGCAGGACGAGGCGATCCGTGCCCTGGCGCGGTCCATCCGGCGCAGCCGCGCCGGGCTCAAGGACCCGAACCGGCCCATCGGCTCGTTCATCTTCAGCGGCCCCACCGGCGTCGGGAAGACCGAGCTGGCCCGGGCGCTGGCCAAGTTCCTGTTCGCCGACCAGCAGGCGCTGATCCGGGTGGACATGAGCGAGTACATGGAGAAGTTCTCCGTGTCGCGGCTCATCGGCGCCCCCCCGGGATACGTGGGCTACGAAGATTCGGGGACGCTGACCAAGGCCGTGCGGCGCAAGCCGTACAGCGTGATCCTGCTCGACGAGATCGAGAAGGCGCACCCGGACGTGTTCAACATCCTGCTGCAGGTCCTCGACGAGGGCCATCTCACGGACAACTACGGCCGGGTGATCGACTTCAAGAACACGGTCGTCATCATGACGTCCAACGTCGGGGCCCGGGACATCACGAAGAACAAGTCGCTCGGGTTCACCACGGGGGACGCCGGGGCGTCGTTCGAGCGGATGGCGGAGCGGGTGCGCGAGGAGCTGAAGAACGTGTTCAATCCGGAGTTCCTGAACCGGGTGGACGACGTGATCGTGTTCCACCCGCTCGACCGTGGGCACATCGCGCAGATCGTGCAGATCATGCTCAAGGACGTGCGGAAGCGGTTGAGCGAGGAGGAGCTGACGCTCACGCTGACCGACGCGGCGACGGACTTCCTGGTGAAGCACGGGTACGACGAGAGTTACGGCGCACGCCCCCTGAAGCGCGCCATCCAGCGGTACATCGAGGATCCGCTCTCCGAGAAGATCCTGATGGGAGAGTTCGCACGGGGCGAGGAGCTGGAGGTCGACGTCTCGCCCGACGGATCGAAGCTCGACTTCCGGGTGTTGACGGGTACCACGAAGGCGTAGTCAGCATCCCGTCGGCCGGCCGGCCCCGTAGGGTTTGGCCGGCCGCATTGTGTATATTTGGGATTCCCATGCGCAGATTGCTGTTCCTCTTCATCGCCATCCTCGCGACGGCGTCCTCGGCGGCGGCCCAGGGCGCCGCGGGCGGCCAGTGTACGCAACCGGATTCGATCGACTTCCGGGGCAACACGCGGCTGGGCGATGCGCTGCTGCGCACGACGACCGGGATCACGCCGGGCTCGACGATCAACTACCGCGACATGCAGCGGGCGATCAAGGCGCTGTACGGTACGCTCCAGTTCCAGGACATCCGCGCGATGTGCGAGCCGCTGCCCGGCGGCAAGGCGATGCTCGTGTTCGAGCTCAAGGAGCGGCCGATGCTCATGGATGTGAGCGTCACGGGGGCCGACCAGGTGTCGCCGAGCACGGTGCAGGATCAGGTGGACCTGCTGGTCGGCCGGCCGATCGATCCCGCCCAGGTGACGCACACGATCGTGAAGATCGACTCGCTCTACGCCGCCCACGGGTTCGCGGTGGCCGAGGTGAAGGCCGAGACGACGTACGTGGACAGCACGTCGGCGCGGCTCGTGTTCCACGTGGACGAGGGGCACCGGACGGCGATCTCCGGCGTCCGGGTCGTGGGGAACAAGCGGGTGGGCGTGAAGGAGATCGTGGGGGCCATGAAGAGCAAGCCCGAAGGGTTCTTCTTCTGGCAGAAGGGCGAGCTGGACGACGCCAAGCTGGCCAGCGACATCACGGAGAACATTCCGGGGATGTACGCCGACCACGGCTTCATCGACATGCAGGTGCTGCAGGACACCACGCTGCTCGACCGCAAGGCGGGCAAGGCGATGGTGAGCCTGCGGGTCAAGGAGGGGCCGCAGTACCACGTGGGCGATTTCTCGGTGAACGGCGCGCGGCAGTTCACCAGCCAGCAGATCTCCACGATGTACCCGTTCTCCCAGCATAAGAAGTCGCTGATGCAGACGCTCAAGGGCATGCTCCACCTGGGCGTCGTGCAGGACCAGACGGTCTTCAACCGGTCGGCCTGGGACGACGCCACGACCAAGGTCCAGGACGCGTACGCGGACAACGGCTACCTCTACGCCCAGATCAATCCCGTGGTCGAACGGGAGATCGGCAAGGACTCGGTGCCCACGGTGAACCTGCGGTGGGACATCCAGGAGGGCACGCCGGCGATCATCAACCGCGTGGACATCACCGGCAACGACATCACGAACGAGACCTGCATCCGGCGCCAGCTGACCGTGGTGCCCGGCGACGTGTTCAGCAAGACGCGCCTCATCCAGAGCTACCAGAACATCGCCAACCTGGGTTTCTTCGACACCCCGCTGCCCGAGCCCTCGGTGCAGCCGGCCGACGCCCAGGGCGACGTGAACATCACGTTCAAGGTCAAGGAGAAGCGCACCGGCAACATCAACTTCGGCGCGTCGGTCGGGCAGGGCACGGGGCTGGGCGGGTTCATCGGCTTCGATCAGCCGAACCTGTTCGGCATGTGCAAGAAGGGCTCGATCCAGTGGCAGAAGGGGCAGTACATCAACGACTTCCAGATGTCCTACACGGATCCGTCGATTCGGGAGTCCAACTACTCCGGCTCGATCACGGCCTATCACTCGCAGTCCCGGTTCACGATTCAGAACATCGGGCAGAGCACGACCACGGGCGGGCAGATCCAGTTCGGCTTCCCGGTGGGCTCGCGCTTCACGATGCTGTTCCTGAACTACGGGGCGGAGGCGGTGAAATACGGGAGTGACGGTCTGGTGGGGACGATCTCGGCGTGTACCAACGCCGCCGGGCAGTCGGCGACCTGCTTCCGGTCCACGGTCGGGGCCACGCTCAACCACGATACGCGCATCGGGATGCCGTTCCCCACGGGGGGCGTCTACGAGAGCGTGAACGCGCAGTTCAACGGCGGGCCGCTGGGCGGCTCGGCCACGTACTCGCGGTATACGGGCGAGATGCATTCGTACGCCACGCTGGCGACGATCGGCGGCTCGGAGGCCAACCCCGGGGTCGGGATCCCGGTCGTGCTGGGCCTCACGAGCCGGTGGGGCGCCCTGTTCGGCGACCCCGGGCCGTTCTTCGTCTCGCAGGCGTTCGCGATGGGTGGCGTCCAATACGGCGAGCCGCTGCGCGGCTACCCCGAGTTCTCGATCACCCCGCAGGGGTACATCAACGCGACCAGCCAGTACACGGCGCAGCGGGCCTCGTTCGGCAACGCCTTCTTCAGCGCCACGGCCGAGTTGGGCGTACGTATCAGCCAGCAGCTCTATGTCGATGCGTTCTACGACGCGGGCAACGTCTACGCCAAGCCGGCCGACTTCAATCCCACGCGCCTGTTCCGCGGCGTCGGCGTGGGCGGCTCGGTGGTGACGCCGCTGGGGCCCCTGGGCGTCGACCTGGGCTACGGGCTGGACCGCACGGACGCCCAGGGTCGCAAGGCGCCCGCCTGGCAGGTACACTTCAAGTTCGGACAGTTCTACTAATCGGAGCGTTCATGACATCCATCGTTCGCGCGACAGCGCTCGCGGCCGCCGGCCTCGTGCTCTTCGCGATGCCGGGGCGGGCGCAGGCCGTCCCCGCGCCCAAGATCGTCTACGTGAACACGCAGGCGTTGCTCGACGTCGCCCCCGGGCGGGCGTCGGCCGAGTCCACGTACAACAAGGAATCGCAGGGCTGGAGCGATCGGCTGCAGAAGATGGGCCAGGAAATCCAGTCCATGATCGCCGATTACCAGAAGAACGAGGCGACGCTGACCGACGCGGCCAAGAAGGCGCGGCAGGCCAACATCCAGGCCAAGCAGCAGGCCTACGCGGACAGCCAGCAGGCGATCAACAACGAGGCGCAGCAGCGGCAGACCGAGCTGATGGGCCCGGTCATGCAGGCCGTGCGCGACATGCTGGACAAGGTCCGCGCCGACAACGGCTACGCGCTGATCCTCGACTCGCAGGCCGTCCTGTCGAGCGACAAGAACCTCGACATCACCGACAACGTGGTGGCGCGGCTCAAGATCGCGGCGGCGGCCCGGCGCGATTCGCTGTCCAAGCTCAACAAGAAGTCGCCCACGCCCCCGAGCCAATGACGGAAGGCCGGGCAGCGCAGGTTGGCGGCGGTGAGGGCGGGAACGTTCTCACCGCCGCTGCTATCGCCCGGCTGGTGCATGGGGAAGTGCTGGGAGACGGCGCCGCCGCGGTGTCGTCCATTGCCGCCCTGGACCGGGCGCGGGCCGACCAACTCAGCTTCTGCGGATCCGCGAAATACGCGCCCCTGCTGGAGCGGTCGGCCGCCGGCGTCGTGCTGGTGACCCCCGAGCTGGCTGCGGCGCCCTCACCGGCGCGGGCGCGCATCGTCGTGGCGAATCCGCACGAGGCGCTGCTGTCGCTGATCCCGCAGTTCTACCGCATGCCCGAGCGCACACCGGGCATCCATCGCACGGCGATTCTCGGCCGCGGCGCGACGCTGGGGGAGGCGCCGAGCATCGGACCGTACGTCGTGATCGGAGAGGGCGCGGTCCTCGGCGACCGGGTCACCGTGGGGGCGCATTCGGTGATCGGCGCCGGGGCCCGGCTGGGCGACGACACGCAGATCTACGCCGGGGTCACGATCTACGCGGGCGCGCAGCTCGGCCGGCGGGTGATCGTGCAGTCCGGGGCGCGGATCGGCTCCGACGGGTTCGGCTACGTGTTCCAGGACGGCCAGCATCGGAAGATCCCGCACGTCGGGGGGTGCATCCTGGAGGACGACGTCGAGGTGGGCGCCAATTCGACGATCGACCGGGGCAGCATCGACGACACGGTCGTCGGCGCCGGGACGAAGCTGGACAACCTGGTGCAGCTCGGGCACAACGTGCGGGTGGGGAAGCTCTGCCTGCTGATGGCCCAGGTCGGCGTGGCCGGGTCGGTCCATATCGAGGACGGCGCGATCCTGGCCGGGCAGGTCGGGGTCTCGGGGCACCACACGATCGGGAAGGGCGCGACGCTGGCGGCGCAGGCGGGGGTGTTCGGCGACATCCCGGCGGGGGAGACCTGGTCGGGGTACCCGGCGCGGCCGCACAAGGAGGCGCTGCGCGCCCAGGCCGCGCTGTTCAGGCTCCCGGGGCTGCTGCGGCGCATCGAGCGCCTCCTGGACCGGACGGAGAAGGACGCGTGAGGCGCCACACGATCGCCGGACCGGCCGCGGTGGACGGGGTGGGGCTCCATCTCGGGGTCCCGTGCCGGCTGACCTTTCTCCCGGCCCGGAGCGGGCAGGGGATCGCCTTCCGGCGCACCGATCTCCCGGGCGGGCCGATGATCGCGGCCAACGTGGACACGGCACGGCTCACCGAGCGCCGCACGCAGATCGGGGAGGATCCGGAGTCGGTCCACACGGTGGAGCACGTGCTGGCCGCGGTGGGGGCGCTGGGGATCGACGACCTGACGATCGAGCTGGACGGTCCCGAGCCGCCGATCGTGGACGGGAGCGCGGCGCCGTTCGTGGAGGCCCTGCGCGGCGCCGGGATCGCGCCGCAGCCGGGAATCGTCCAATTTTGGGAGTTGCGGGAGCCGGTGCGGGTGGTGGACGGGGACTCCGTCTACGAGGCCCACCCGGCCGACGGATTGGAGCTGGACGTCACGATCGACTTTCCCGATCCCCTGATCGGGCGCCAGCACTGGCGGTCGCGGGTGGACGAGGGGGTGTTCACCTCGGAACTGGCGCCGGCGCGGACGTTCGGGTTCGTGCGCGAGGTGGAGCCGCTGCGGGCGATGGGGCTGATCCGCGGGGCGTCCACGCAGAACACGGTGGTGCTGGACGACGGCGTGGTGCTGGAGAACGCGCTGCGCTGGCCGGACGAGTTCGTGCGCCACAAGGCGCTGGATTGTGTCGGGGACCTGACGCTGGCCGGGGCGCGCGTCCGGGCGCGGGTGGTGGCGGTGAGACCGAGCCATCGCGGCACCGTGAAGCTGGTGCGGGCCATGCGGGAAGCGCTCAAGAAGGAGAACACCGTGCTGGACATCGACGAGATCATCAAGGTGCTGCCGCACCGGTATCCGTTCCTGCTCGTGGACCGTGTGCTGGAGATGGAGCCGCGGAAGCGGATCGTGGGGCTCAAGAACGTCACGATCAACGAGCCGTTCTTCCAGGGCCACTTCCCGGGGCATCCGATCATGCCGGGGGTCCTGATCATCGAGGCCATGGCCCAGGTGGGCGGGATGCTGCTCATGGGCGCGGTCCCCGATCCGCAGAACAAGGTCGTATACTTCACGTCGCTGAACAACGTGAAGTGGCGCCGGCCAGTGCGGCCGGGCGACCAGCTGCGATTCGAGCTGGACATGATCCAGATCCGGGGACCGATGTGCAAGATGAAGGGCGTGGCCAAGGTGGACGGGGAGGTGGTGGCCGAGGCCGAGATGGGCGCCATGGTGCGTGATCGATGAGCGCGACCATCCATTCGACCGCGATCATCCATCCCGACGCGAAGATCGGGCGGGACGTGGAGATCGGGCCGTGGGCGATCGTGGGCGAGGACTGCACGATCGGCGACGGCTGCAAGCTCGGGGCGCGGGTGGTGCTGGAGCGGCACGTGACGCTCGCCCCCCGCGTGAAGATCGGGATCGGCTCGATCCTGGGCGGTGATCCGCAGGACCTCAAGTTCAAGGGGGAGCGCACGACCGTGGAGATCGGGGAGGACACCGTGATCCGCGAGTACGTGACGATCAACCGGGGCACGAGCCAGTCGTTCAAGACGACGGTGGGCGCGGGGTGCTTCGTGATGTCGTACGTGCACCTGGCGCACGACAACCACATCGGCAACCACGTGATCCTGGGGAACAACGTGCAGTTCGCGGGCCACGTGACGGTGCACGACCGGGCGATCGTGTCGGGGCAGAGCGGGGCGCACCAGTTCGTGAAGATCGGCGCGTATTCGTTCGTGGGTGGCTGCTCGCGGATCGCGAAGGACGTGCCGCCGTACGTGAAGGCGGTGGGCAATCCGATCAAGCTCTACGGGCTGAACAGCATCGGCCTCCAGCGCAACGGATTCCCGGAGCAGGTGGTGCGGGAGCTGAAGCGCGCCTACCGGATGTTCTTCAAGTCGGAGCTGAACGTGTCGCAGGCGCGGGCCAAGGCGAGGAGCGAGCTGCAGATGTTCCCCGAAGTGGAGACGTTCCTGCAATTTCTCGAGGACAGCGACCGGGGAGTGGTGGTGTGAGCGACGTGCGAACGGGAGTGATCGGTGCGGGGGCCCTGGGCTTCCATCACGTGCGCATCATGCGCGAGATGCCCGGGGTGGCGTTCGCGGGGTTCTACGAAGCGAACCCCGAGCGGGCGGCGTTCGTGGCGAAGGAACTGGGCGTGCGCGCGTACCCGAGCGTCGAGGCGCTGCTCGGCGACATCGACGCGGCGACGATCGTCGTGCCCACGCCGGCGCACTACGAGGTGGCGCAGCAGGCCCTCGCGCGCGGGAAGCATCTCCTGATCGAGAAGCCGATCGCCGCCACGCTGGACGAGGCCGACGAGCTGCTGGCGACCGCGAAGCGCACCGGCGCCCTGGTCCAGACCGGCCACGTCGAGCGGTTCAACCGGGCGATCCGCGCCGCGCTGCCGTACGTGGACAAGCCGCGGTTCATCGAGAGCGACCGGCTGGCCCCGTTCAACCCCCGCGGCTCGGACGTCGCGGTGGTGCTGGACCTCATGATCCACGACATCGATCTCGTGCGCACGCTGGCCGGGGGCGCCGTGGCGGGGCTGAGCGCGGTGGGCATCCCGGTGCTCACGCCGTTCGTGGACATCGCCAACGCCCGGCTCCAGTTCGCCTCGGGGGCGGTGGCCAACATCACGGCCAGCCGCGTCTCCCGCGAGCGGACGCGCAAGCTGCGCATCTTCCAGGGGAGCGGCTACCTGTCGCTCGACCTGGCGGCGGGGAACGGCGAGTTCTACCGGCTGCGCACCGACGTGGACCTGGCCGAGCTGGCCAAGGCCGCGGCGTCGGTCGAGGCGTTCGTGGAGCGCGTGCCGCTGGAGGCGCCCGAGGGCGAGCCGCTGCGGCTCGAGTTCGCGAGCTTCCTGGCGGCGGTGCGCGGCGAGACGCCGGTCGCGGTGACCGGAGAGGACGGGCGCGAGGCGCTGGCCGTGGCGCTGGGCATCGTGGGCGAGATCGAGCGCACGCTCCCGTCGCTGAAGGGCGCCGGAGCCCACGCCAGTGCGTGAGATCGTGTTCGTCGCCGGGGAGGCCTCCGGCGACCTGCACGCCTCGGGGGTGGCGCACGAGCTGAAGGCGCGCGGCGCGCCCTTCGCGCTCACCGGCATCGGGGGCGATCACATGCGCGCGGCCGGCGTCGAGCTGCTGGAACACGCCGACAACCTCGCCGTGATGGGGTTCGTCGAGGTGCTGCGCCACGTCCCCCGCCACTGGGCGCTGCTGCGCCAGCTCGAGGCCCGCATCCGGAGCGGGCGCGTGGCGCTGGTCGTCCTCGTGGACTATCCGGGTTTCAACATGAAGGTCGCCAAGCGCGCGGCGGCGGCCGGCGTGCCGGTGCTCTACTACATCACGCCCCAGGTGTGGGCGTGGGGCGCCGACCGGCTGGACAAGCTCGCCCGCTGGGTGACGAAGGCGGCCGTGATCCTGCCCTTCGAGCAGGAGCTGCTGGCCGGGCACCACATCGACGCCACCTTCGTGGGGCACCCACTGCTCGACCGCGTGGCCGCGCTCCCCGACCGGGCCGCCGCCCGCGCCGCGCTGGGCCTCGACGCGGACCGCCCGGTGCTGGCGCTCTTTCCGGGAAGCCGCGAGCAGGAGATCCTGCGCCACCTCGACGACTTCGTGCGCGTGGCCGACGAACTGCGCCGCCGCGACGCGCGGCTGCAGGTCGTGGTGAGCGTGGCGCCCACCGTGGACCTCGACCCGGCGGCGTGCCCCTTCCCGATGGCCCACGGCCAGTCGTTCACCGTGTTCCGCGCCGCCGACGCGGCGATGTGCAAGAGCGGCACGACGACGCTCGAGGCGGCGGTGGCCGGCTGTCCGCTGGTCGTCGCCTACCGCACGAGCGCGCTCACGTTCGCGCTCGCCCGGCGCCTGGTCCGTATTCCGCACATCGGCCTGGTGAACGTCGTGGCCGGGCGCGAGGTGGCGCCCGAATTCGTGCAGGACGCACTCGTGCCGGCCGCCGTGGCCGACGCGCTGGAACCGCTGCTGCGGCCCGGCGACCCGGCCCGCGAGCGCATGGT
>JBJKPA010000021.1:0-3845 GCA_046706905.1 Gemmatimonadaceae bacterium | reverse complement strand
GCGCTGCTCTGCGCACGCGAGCGCGCCACCGAGTACGGACTCGCCCGCGGCGGGCTGCAGGCGGCCGACGCGCCGCTCGTCGTATACACGTCGGCCCACGCCCACAGCTCGGTGGACAAGGCGGCGCTGCTCGCCGGCTTCGGCCGCGACAACGTGCGCCTCGTGCCGCACGACGCGTCGCACGCCATGCGCGCCGACGCGCTGCGGGACCTGATCGCGGCCGACGTCGCCGCGGGGCGCGTGCCCTGTGCCGTGGTCGCCACCACGGGCACGACGGGCGTCACGGCGATGGACCCGGTGCAGGCGATCGCCGAGGTCACGCGCGCGCACGGCGTCTGGCTGCACGTGGACGCCGCGATGGCGGGGTCGGCCATGATCATACCGGAGCTCAGATGGATGTGGGACGGCATCGAGGGTGCCGACTCGGTCGTGCTCAATCCGCACAAGTGGCTGGGCGCCGTCATGGATCTGAGTCTGTACTACGTGCGCGACCCGGAACACCTCGTGCGCGTGATGTCCACCAACCCCGCGTACCTGCAGAGCGCCGCCGACGGCCGCGTGAAGAACTACCGCGACTGGGGCATCACCCTCGGCCGCCGCTTCCGCGCCCTCAAGCTCTGGTTCCTGATCCGCGAGCAGGGCGTGAGCGGACTGCAGGCGCGCATCCGGCGCGACATGGCCAACGCCAAATGGCTGGAGCACGAGGTGGCCGCCGCGCCGCACTGGCGCGTCGTGGCGCCGGTGACGCTGCAGACGGTGTGCGTGCGGCACGAGCCGCCGGGACTCGCCGGCGACGCGCTGGACCGCCACACGCTGGACTGGGTGGACCGCGTGAACCGCTCGGGCGACGGCTACCTCACGGCGTCCACGCTCGACGGACGGTGGATGGCGCGCGTTTCGATCGGCGCCGAAACGGCCGAACGCGAACACGTCGCCGGGCTGTGGAACGTGATGCGCGAGGCCGCCGCCGAACGCACCGGATGACCGCCGCGCGAACTCGCTCTGGCCCGAATCGCCCGGCCTCCCTACTGTAGGGGCGTCACACCGCGGCACGACCGAAGTCCCACGCATTCCAACCGGAACCGGAGGGCGGCATGGGCTCCATGAACCGACAGAAGGTCTTCGTTGGCGGGCTGGTGGCGGGCATCGTCCTGATCGTGCTGGACTACATCAGCGGGATGTTCATTTTCGCGCCCTATGCGGCCGGGCACGCGGGCGCCATGAGTGCCGCCGTCGTGGCCACGATGAATTCCAAGCGCGCGATCGTCGGCGGCATCGTCACCGACCTCATCCTCGGCTGGTCCATCGCCTGGCTCTACGCCGCGATCCGCTCCCGGATGGGCGCCGGCGCGAAGACGGCGCTGTGCGCCGGATTCTTCGTCTGGCTGATCTTCGCGCTCGCGATGGGCAGCTACTTCCTCTACCGGCTCGTCTCGCCGGGGTTCATGTGCATCGCTGCCATCACGATGCTGGTCGAGGTGCTGATCGCATCGTACGTGGCCGGCATGATGTACTCGGAAGCGGGCGCGTCGGCCTAGCCGAGCGTCCCCTTCCGGCCCGCGCCCCTCGCGGTCAGAGCGAGGGGCGGGGCGTGGCCGGCGCGGCCGTAAGGGTCGCGGAGGCCGCGGTCAGTCCGGGCGCCGTCGCGTCCACGCGCACGTCCCCGGCGGTCTTGAGCCCCTGCACGATCGCCACGCAGAGCCCGTTGAACGCGCTGCGCGCGCTCCCCTTGTCGGCCTCGTGGCTGCTGGGGTCGCCGTTGCCGACGCCGATCAGCCGCCCCGGGCCGGAAATCACAAACGTGACCTCGTTTCCGGCCGTCGGCACCACGCGCCCCTGCGCGTCCAGAATTTCCACCACCACGACCGAGACGTCCTCGCCGTCGGCGTTGATCGTCGCGCGGTCGGGCAGGAGCCCGATCGCGGCCGGCGCGCCGGTCGTCTCACGCGTCGCGGTCATGACCTGCTTGCCGCCGCGATAGCCGCGCGCCTCGATCGCCCCCGGCGCGTACGGCACGTCCCACGCGAGGTGCTCGCGGGGCACGACGTCCTTGGCGCCCAGGCTCTTGCCGTTCAGGAACAGCTCCACGCGGTCCAGGTTGCTGTGCACCCAGACGCGGATCGGCTGGCCTTCCTGGCCCGTCCAGTTCCAGTGCGGGAAGAGGTGCAGCACGGGGCGGTCGGTCCACCAGGCCTGATAGTAGTAGAAGTTGTCCTTGGGGAACCCGCAGGTGTCCACGATCCCGAAGTGCGAGTTGATGCACGGCCAGCCGTAGGGCGTGGGCTCGCCGCGGTAGTCGAAGCCGGTCCAGGCGAAGCCGCCGGCCACGAAGGCGCGGGCGGCGTAGGTGGTCCACCAGGTTTCCGCCGTGGCCGCCCAGGGCGGGAACTGCGTGTCGTAGGCCTCGACGTAGCCGCGCACCTTGTCGTTGGCGTAGATGCCGCGCGTGGAGACGGTGCTCGCCGTTTCGGTGCCCATGGACCAGTGCTTGGGGAACGCGGCGTGGAAGGCGTCGATGTTCGCCCCGTCGCCGTAGTTGAAGCCCTGCACGTCGACGACGGCCGACAGCCCGTGGCCCCACGAGGCCCGGTTGTTCATCGCCTCGGTGATCGGCCGCGTGGGATCGAGCCGGCGCGCCAGGCGCTTCATGCTCGACGCCATGCGCGCGCCCTGGTCGGTGCCCTGCAGCGGCTCCTCGTTGCCGATGGACCAGCAGAAGACACTGGGATGGTTGCGGTCGCGGCGCAGCAGGCGCTCGAACTGGCTCAGCCCCTCGGGCATCGAGGAGAACATGCGCGTCTCGTCGAGCACGAGCATGCCGAGGCGGTCGCACGCGTCGAGCAGCTCGGGCGTGGGCGGATTGTGCGACGTGCGGTACGCGTTCGCCCCCATCTCCTTGAGCCGCGCGATGCGGAAGTACTGGAGCCGGTCGGGCAGGGCGGAGCCGACGCCGGCGTGGTCCTGGTGGTTGCAGGTGCCCTGCAGCTCGACGTGCTTGCCGTTGAGGAAGAAGCCGTGGTCGGCGTCCCAGTGCGTCGTGCGCACGCCGAACGGCGTGATGAAGTCGTCCACCGGCTGGCCGTTGACCTCGACGATCGTGTGCAGCGTGTAGAGGTGCGGCGACTCGAGCGACCACAGCTCGGCGCTGGCGAGCCGGGCCGTCTGGTCCACAGTGTGCCGCGACCAGGCGGGGATGGTCGCCTTCGTGGCCACGCTGGCCCGCGTCGTGCCGCCGGCGTCCACGACGTGCGACACGACCGTGCATTCCGCGTCGCCGTCGCCCTGGTTGGCGACGTCGGTGTGCAGCGACAGGGTCGCCGAGCGGCCGCGCACGGCGGAGGTGACGTAGGTGCCCCACTGGGGCACGTGCACGGACGCGGTCTTCACCAGCCAGACGTGCCGGTAGATGCCCGCGCCCTCGTAGAACCAGCCCTCCTCTTCGGTGGCGTCCACGCGAAGCACGAGCACGTTGTCGGCGCCGTAATGCGCGATGTCGGTGACGTCCACGCGGAAGGGGGCGTAGCCGCTCACGTTGGTGGTGAGGTAGACGTCGTTGAGCGTGACGATCGCGTTGCGGAACACGCCGTCGAACTCGAGCGAGATCCGGCGGCCGGCGTCCTCGGCGGGAATGTGGATCACCTTGCGATACCACCCGATGCTGTTCTCGGGGTAGGCGCGTCCCACCGGTTTGAAGCCGTGCGAGGTCAGCTCGCGGTCGTTGACGAACGGGAGCTCCACGACCCAGTCGTGGGGCAGGTCCACGTCGGTCCAGCCGCTGGTGTCGAAGTCGGGACGGCCGGGACGGAAGAAGTAGCCCGTCTTGGCGAACACGCCGCTGTTGCCGA
>JBJKPA010000020.1:0-7311 GCA_046706905.1 Gemmatimonadaceae bacterium | reverse complement strand
CCCTCGAGCCTCTTCTCGAGCGCCGCCGCGGTCCCGGTCGCGCCGAACACGACGTTGCCCGACTGGAGCAGCGTTTGCACGTCCGCGTATCCCAGCGCCGAGAAGAAGTCGCGGAGATCGGCCATCGCGATCTTGCGGGTGCCCCCGAGGTTGACGCCGCGCAGCAGCGCCACGTAGCGCGTCACCGGCCGGCGTCTCCGGCGGGCCAGCCGAGCGGCTCCAGCGCTTCCAGGAGAAACGCGCGCACGCCGTCGAGGTCGGCCAGACGCGGGACGCCGCGCGGGAGGCGGGCCGCGAGGTCGGGCCGCGGGGCGAAGATCACGATCGGCCGGCCGTAGGTCCGGGCCAGCGCCACCTCCGAGGCCGTGCCCGCGTCTCCGGGCAGCGCCACGATCACGTCGCTGGACAGCACGTTCACGTGGTTGCGCGACAGATCGTCGGTGCCCCGCGCGCCGCTCAGCGGCAGGTGCGTGCGGATGGCCAGCTCCACGAATTCGTTCGGGTAGCCCGCCTTCACGTGCCCGCGGTCGCTCTCGCTGTCGCAGGGCAGCACGCCGATGCACAGTCCGCGGTCGAGCGCGCCGCGCGTGAAGCCGCGGCTCACGGCGCGCATCACGCCCGGTCCGCCCCCGGTGAGCAGGTGGACGCCCAGCTCGGCGAGCAGCTCGCCCAAAGGCTCGGCGTGGTCGGCGTGTTCGTCGGTGCCGGAGCCCATCACGCCGACGGTCGGTCGATTCATGTGGCCCTCCTTCGGTGCCACCGGTGGATCACCACGGCATACACGCCCAGGTTGAGCGCAAGGGCCAGCGAGCCGAGGATGATCTGGATGTGCCGGGTGAGCCCGGCGGGGTAGATCGCCGGGAGGAGATAGTGTTCGATGAACCCGCCGGTGTAGCCGGCCTGGTTGCCGCGCGTGCGCATGGCGATTTCGAGCGGGGTGAGCGGGCAGATGACGCCGCTGTACTCCACGAAGACGCCCCAGGCGGCCGCCGGCAGGTGGACCCACGCCGCGCGCGGCCAGCGCAGCGCGAGCAGCCCGCCCAGCACGACGAAGGCAATGAATGACGCGTGAACCACGACGATGCCATCGGCGAGCAGACGGTAGCCCATTGGTCAAACATGGCCTTCCGGTGATAGAATGTCAGCGGGGTCCCCCACCCTCGTCGTCATCGCCTGTCGAAATGCCGGCCGTCGCCCTCGAGGAGAGAGAACATGTCCCGCCGCAGCGCCCCTGCCATCACCTCCGCCCCCCGTCTTCGCACGCTCCTGGCCGCCGCCGGCCTCGCGGCGCTCACGCTGCCCACCGTGGCGCAGAGCCAGGCCGCACCCATCATCTCCGCCCTCCGCTGGCGGAGCGTGGGGCCGTACGTCGGCGGACGCGTCGTGGCCGTCACCGGCGTGCGCGGCAACCCGGACCTGTTCTATATGGGTGCCGTGGACGGCGGCGTCTGGAAGAGCACCGACTACGGCATCCGCTGGACCAACATCTCCGACAGCACGCTCCCGGGGAGCAGCAACAGCATCGGCGCGATCGCCGTCGCCCCGTCCAACACGAACGTGCTGTACGTCGGCACGGGGGAGAGCGACATCCGCGGTGACATGATCTCGGGCGACGGCGTGTTCCGCTCCGCCGACGGCGGCAAGACCTGGACACGCGCCGGACTCGAGGACACGCACACGATCAGCAACCTGATCGTGGACCCCGCGAATCCGAACGTCGTGTACGCCTCGTCGCTGGGCCACGTGTTCGTACCGGGCCAGAACCGCGGCGTGTTCAAGACCATGGACGGCGGGCACACGTGGAAGCGCATCCTGTTCGTGAACGACAGCACGGGCGCCGTGAACCTGGTCATGGATCCGCGCCACCCCAGGGTGCTGTACGTCGCGACGTGGCAGGCCTACCGCACGCCCTGGTCGCTGATGAGCGGGGGCGCCGGCAGCGGCATCTACAAGACCGTGGACGGCGGCCTGCACTGGACGAACATCACGCGCCACCGCGGACTGCCGCGTGAGACGCTGGGCAAGATCGGACTGGCCGTGTCGGCGAGCGATCCGAACATCGTGTACGCCACGATCCAGGCCGCCGACGGCGGCGTGTTCCGTTCCGATGACGCCGGCGCCACCTGGAAGCGCGTGAACCAGAACTGGGAGCTGCGCCAGCGCGCCTTCTATTACATGGCGATCTTCGTGGATCCCACGAATCCCAACACGGTGTACATGCCCGAGGTGGAGGGGCTGTTCGTGTCGCACGACGGCGCGAAGACGTTCACGCGGCTCCATCCACCGCACGGCGACAACCACGTGGTGTGGATCAACCCCGAGAACCCGAAGATCCTGCTCGAGGGCAACGACGGCGGCGCCACGGTGTCCACCGACGGCGGCCGGACGTGGAGCACCGAGCACAACCAGCCCACGGGGCAGTTCTACCACATCAACATCGACGACCGGTTCCCCTTCCACCTGTACGGCGCGCAGCAGGACGAGGGCTCCACCGAAGGACCCAGCGCCACCGACGCCGGCAACATCCCGATCGGCGACTGGCAGCGCACGGCGTACGGCGAGAGCACGCCCTCGGTGCCGCAACCGGGCAACCCGGACATGTCGTACGGCAGCGGCTACTTCAGCATCTTCCTGAGCCACGACGCGAAGACGGGGCAGTACCAGAGCGTGAGCCCCTGGCCCAACTATCAGGAGGGCGCGTCCTCCGGCGAGCTCAAGTACCGCCTCGCCTGGACGCACCCGATCGTGTTCTCCCCCGATAACGCGAACGAACTCTACGTCGGCGCGCAGTACGTCATGCGCAGCACCGACGCCGGCGCGCACTGGCAGGCGATCAGTCCCGACCTCACGCGCAACGATCCGAAGACCGAGGCGCCGAGCGGCGGCCCGATCGACCTCGACCAGTCGGGCGCCGAGATCTATCCGTACCTCTCGGCGGTCGCCGTCTCGCCCGAGGACACGAGCATCATCTGGGCCGGCTCGTCGGACGGGCTGGTGCACGTGACCACCGACGGCGGCGCGCACTGGCAGGCCGTGCGTCCGCCGCAGCTTCCCGAATGGTCGGACGTCACCTGCATCGAGCCGTCGCAGGTGGACGCGCACACGGCGTACCTCACCGCGTGGCGCTACATGTGGGACGACTACACGCCGTACGTGTACGAGACCACCGACCTGGGCGCGCACTGGACGGCGATCACGACGGGCATTCCGAGCGATCAGTATGCCTTCTCGATCCGCCAGGATCCGCGCGAGTCGCGGCTCCTGTTCCTGACCACGAAGAACACGGTGTACGTGAGCTTCGACGGCGCCGCGCACTGGCAGCCGCTCACGCTCAACCTGCCGCCGGTGCAGGTGCGCGACCTCAAGATCGACCCGCGCCAGGGCCAGGTCGCGATCGCGACGCACGGCCGGTCGTTCTGGATCCTCGACAACCTCGCGCTGCTCGAGCAGCTCACGCACCGCGCGCTGCCGAGCGCCGACAGCGCGGCGCTGTTCGCGCCGGAGCGCGCCTGGCTCACGCACGCCTACGGCGGCTCGGCGTTCGGCAACAGCGGCGACGCGGGGGAGAATCCGCCGTTCGGCGCCACGGTGTTCTTCCAGATTCCGTCCACCTACGACGGGCGCACGGCGGCCACGCTCTCGTTCACCGACGCGTCGGGCGCGGTCGTCCGCACGTTCACGCTGCACCCCAAGGCCCGGCGGCAGCCGACGCCGGCCGAGCTGGCCGAGATGAGCCCGACGGCGCAGAAGCAGATGGCCGACGAGCGGCTCACGGCGATCGTACCGGGGATGAACCGGTTCCAGTGGGACCTGCGCTATCCGGATGCGACCGAGGTGGCCGGGTTCTTCCCGCCCGCCGCGGCGGGCGGGCTTCCCGACGAGGTGAGCGGCCCCGAGGTCGTGCCGGGGGACTACCGCGCGGTGCTGACCTACGGCGGCCACGCGATGACCGAGACGTTCAGCGTCACGCTGGATCCGCGCATCCACGCCACGGCGCAGGAGCTGGCCGACCGGCTGGCGCTGCAGCTGCAGATCCACGCGACGCTGGATTCGCTGGACCGGACGATCAACCGGGCGATCGAGCTGCGCGACAACCTGCGGCGGGCCGGAAACGCGGCCGGCGCGGTGGCCGGGCTCGACAGCGCAATCGACGACATGGTGCAGCTCAAGATCCAGTCGAGCGAGGGGAGCCTGCTGCACGAGACCAAGCTGCGCAGCCACCTGGCGTATCTGGCGGCGGACATCGACCTCGCGTACGGCGCGCCGACCGCGGCGCAGCGGGCGGTGTTCGAGGAGTTGGCGCGCGAGGCGGCGGCGGGCGAGACGCGGCTGCGCGCGGCGATGGGGCGCGCGGGGGGCGCGGCCGACTGAGCGCGGCGCCCGCCGCCGGAAGATTAGCATACGCTGATATCCGGCCGCGGGCGGCCGGCCCGCCGCCGTCGGCGGGCCCCCCACGCGATGCCGGGGAATTATACCCTTGGCGTCGGGTAACCCCCGTCGCCTAGATTAGGCATCGTACGTCGCGCCACCGCCCGCCGGGCGAGGAGGCTGCATGGATCCGCTGTTCTGGCATCGCTTTCAGTTCGCGTTCACGGCGACCTTTCACTACCTGTTCCCCCAGCTCACGATGGGGTTGGCCCTCCTGATCTTCCTCATGAAGACCATGGGCCGGCAGCCCGGCGGGGAGCGCTGGAACGACGCCGCCCGGTTCTGGATCCGCATCTTCGGGATCAACTTCGCGATCGGCGTCGTGACCGGGATCCCGATGGAGTTCCAGTTCGGGACCAACTGGGCGGGCTTCTCCGCCTTCGCCGGCGCCGTCATCGGCAACACGCTCGGCATGGAGGGGCTGTTCGCCTTCTTCCTCGAGTCGAGCTTCCTCGCCGTGCTCGTCTGGGGCGAGAAGAAGGTCGGCCCGCGCATCCACTGGTGGGCCTCGCTGGCCCTGTTCGTGGGCAGCTGGCTCTCCGGCTACTTCATCGTCGCCACCGACGCCTTCATGCAGCATCCGGTGGGCGCCGCGGCGGGCGCCGGGGGCGTGCTCCAGATCGCGAGTTTCTGGGGCTTCCTGTTCAATCCGTGGGCGCTGCTGCAGTACGCGCACACGATGATCGCCAGCGTGGTCACCGCGTCGTTCGTCGTCGCGGCGGTGGGCGCCTACTACCGTCTGCAGAAGCGGCACGACGCGGCGGCGGGCGCATTCCTCCGCATCGGCGTGATCGCCGGGCTCGTGGCCAGCGTGCTGGTCGCCTTCCCCACCGGCGACCGGCAGGCGAAGCAGGTGGCCAAATACCAGCCCGTGTCGCTGGCCGCGATGGAGGGGCGCTTCGAGAGCGGGCCGTACGCCGGCATCACGCTCATCGGCCAGCCGGACGTGGCCGCGCGGCGCCTGGACAACCCGATCGAGGTGAGCGGCGTCCTGAGCGTGCTCGCCTACGGCACCTGGCACAGCAACGTGCCGGGGCTCGACGCCTTCCCGACCAACGACTGGCCCGACAACATCGAGCTGCTGTACTACGCGTTCCACATCATGGCGGGGCTGGGGACGATCTTCATCCTCCTCATGGCCGCCTCGGCGCTGCGCATGGCGCGCGGCAAGCTCGACACGTCGCCCTCGCTGCTCTGGGCGCTGATGCTGGCGTTCCCCTTCCCGTACATCGCGAACACCGCGGGCTGGCTCACCGCCGAGCTGGGCCGGCAGCCCTGGCTGATCTACGGGGTGCTGCGAACCGACGCCGGCGCGAGCGCGAACATCCACGCCGGCACCGTGCTGTTCACGACCATCGGGTTCGCCGGGCTGTACCTGGTGCTCGGCCTGCTGTTCGTGTTCCTCATCGCGCGGGAGATCGCGCACGGCCCGCAGGGGGGCCCGGAGGCGGCCCATGTTTGAGCTCTGGTTCGGCATCGTCGCGGTGATGTTCACCGCGTACGTCGTGCTCGACGGCTACGACCTCGGCGCGGGCGCGCTGCACCTCATCGTGGCGCGCACGGGCGACGAGCGGCGGCAGGTGCTCGGCGCCGTGGGCCCGTTCTGGGACGCCAACGAGGTGTGGCTCCTCGCCGCCGGCGGCGCGCTCTTCGTCGGCTTCCCGCGCGTCCTCGCCGTGGCACTCTCCGGGTTCTACCTCGCCATCTTCCTCGTCATCTGGACGCTGATCCTGCGCGCCGTGGCGATCGAATTCCGGAGCCACGTGAACGACCAGCTCTGGCGCGCCTTCTGGGACGTCGTCTTCTCGGTGGCCAGCGCGGTGCTCGCCGTGCTCTGGGGCGCCGCGATCGGCAACGTGCTCCGCGGGCTCCCGCTGGGCAGCAACGGCTGGTTCGCGCTGCCGCTGTTCACCACCTTCGGCACCACGCCACCCGTGGGGATCCTCGACTGGTACACCGTGCTCACGGGGGTCTTCGCCCTCGTCGCGCTGGTCGGCCATGGCGCCGTGTTCCTGACCTGGCGCACGGAGGGGCCGGTGCACGACCGGGCGCGGCGGCTCGCGGCCGTGCTGTTCGCGCTCCTCGCCCTGCTCTGGCCGGTGGTCACCGTCGCCACGCAGTTCGTGAACCCGGTGCTGTTTCCCAACCTCGCCGGGCGGTGGATGGCGTGGCTCGGGTTGCTGATGGCGATCGCCGGCATCGTGTTCGTGTTCGTGGGGTTGCGCCGCGACCGCCCGCTCAGCGCGTTCATCGCGTCGTCGGCCTGGATCGCGGGAATGCTCGTGGCCACGGCGTCGTGCCTCTACCCGGTGATCCTGCGCGCCGTGCCCAACGCGGCGTACTCGATCACCGTCGCCGACTCCGGCAATTCGGTCGGCGGGCTGCGCGCGGCGCTCGGCTGGTGGGTCGTGGGATTCCCGATCGCGATCGCGTACTTCGTGATCCTCTTCCGGCTGCATCGCGGCAAGGCCGTGGCGGCCGCGGAGGGCGAGGGATACTGAACGCGGGCGGGGCCGTTCCGGGGTGACGCTCACCGCGGGACGGCGGCCCCCCAGTAGTTGAAGGTCGCCGGGCGCCAGCCGGGCAGATACGCCGTGTCCATGGTCGCGATCCGGAACCCGGCCGCTTCGAGCAGCGCCGGCACCGGCCGGTTCAGATTGCACCCGCCGGCCAGCCGCTTCCAGATGGGGTTCAGCCGGTCCTGCCAGCCGCGAACGCTCGCGTCGGGCGCCGCTCCGTGCTCGCAGAACAGCAGTTGCCCGCCCGGACGCAGCACGCGACGCATGTGGTGGAGCGCCGTGGAGACGTCGGGAATCGTGCACAGCGTGTAGGTCACGACCACGGTGTCCACGCTCCGGTCGTCGAGCGGAATCTCCTCGCCCG
>JBJKPA010000019.1:0-2641 GCA_046706905.1 Gemmatimonadaceae bacterium | reverse complement strand
CTCGTGCGGCGTCCTGGGATCGAAGGGGTGCGGCTAGCCGTCGGGCTCGCAGGTGCCGCCGGCGCGGGAGAGGACCTCCTTCTGGGGGTGGTCGCGGATCCCGGCGCCGAGGGCGCGTTCGAGGTCGGCGGCGAGCGACTCGGCCAGGGGCGCGAGCCCGCCGGCGGCGACGGCGCGCCGGCCGGTGATCGTGTCGGAATCGATAAGCAGCGGCATTATAGGGAATCTCTCAGCACGAGCCGCCATTGCGCCAGCGTGGCCAGCTCGCCGCGGAGGTCCATCGTCACCCCGACGAGCCGTCGGGTGACTCCCTGCACCCCGCGCGCGTGGTACAGCCAGACCACGGGCTCGGCGCGGGCCAGCTCGCGCTGCACGGCGTGCCAGGCCGCCGCGCGCTGGGCGTCGGTGCGGGCCGCGGTGGCACGGGCAAACGCGGAATCGAGCGCCGGCTCGTGGAAGTCGGCGTAGTCCAAGGCGCCCCCGGCCTGCCGCGATTCGAACATCGCGCGGAGGTAGGACAGGGAGAGGTCGCCCGAGACCCCGGTGACCAGCGCGTCGAACCGCTTGGGGCGCGCGCGGGCCTCGGTGAGGAAGGTGCCCAGCTCGACCTGACGGATGCGCATCGTGATGCCGCGCGCGGCGAGGTCGGACTGCACGAGCTGCTCCAGCGCGTCGTCGGCCGTGCCCACGGTGAGCAGCGTGAACGCGAACGGCTTCCCCGCTTGCGCGCGCACGCCGCCGGGCCCGCGCCGCCAGCCCGCGGCGTCGAGGAGCGAGTCGGCGCGCGCCGGATCGTACACCGGGGGCGTCGTGTCGGCGTACGGCACGTCGCGTGGCACCGGACCGGCGGCCGGCGTGCCGAACCCGTTGAGCGCGGCGCGCACGATGCGGTCGCGGTTTATGGCGAGCGAGATGGCGTGGCGCACGCGGACGTCGTCGAACGGCGGGCGGTGCGTGTTGAGCACGATTCCCGTTTCGAACAGGATGGGATAGCTGATGAGCCGCAGCGTCGGATCGCGCTCGACGAGCGGGGCCATGTTGGGCGAGATGCCGGCCACGTCGAGCTCGCCGCTGGCCAGGCCGGCGAACTTGGTCGTGGCCTCGTCCACCACGGCGATCACGAAGCCGCGCAGCTTCGGGGGCCCGCCCATCGCGGCGGGAAAATCGTCGTTCCGGGCGAACACCCACCGCTGGTTGGGCACGCGCGAGACGAACCGGAAGGGACCGTTGCCCACCGGGGCGAAGTCGAACGCCGCCGAGCGCATGGCGCGGCGCGGCACCGTGTCGAGCAGGTGCGCGGGAAGGATCGGCAGTTCGCAGAGGACGAGCGGGAAGTCGGGTTGCGGCGCATCGAAGCGCACGTCGGCGGTGGAGTCGTTCACGGCGACCACCGTGTCCACGGCGGCGAGGTCGCCGGCCCGCGGGTAGCCGGTGACCGGATCCCGCGCGGCGAGCAGGGTGAAGGCGACGTCGCGGGCCGTGGTGGGAACGCCGTCGTCCCAGCGGAGCGCCGTCACGAGGTGAAAGCGCAGCACGCGGCGGCCGTCGCGCCACTCCCAGCTCCGCGCGGCGTACGGCTCGGGATGGAGCGCCGAGTCGTAGCGGGCGAGCGTGGTGAACAGCACGTAGCGCTGCACCTGCCGCGACAGCGGGTGGATGGTGACGAGCGGATTGGCGGACTCGAGGTCGGTGCCCGACGCGTAGACGACCACGCCGGGGGCGCGTGGGGGCGCGCCGCACGCCGCGACGAAGGCCAGCACGATTGACGCGCGACGCACCGACGGCAATTTCAACGCGTGTCCGCCCTCCCTGTCTGGCGCCGCGTGCGCGACGCGCTCGTGCTGTTGTGGCTCGTCGTGAGCCTCACGTTCGTGCTCGTGCGGCTGGCGCCGGGCGATCCCGCCACGATGCTGGTGCCGCCCAACGCGTCGCCCGCGCAGGCGGCCCGGCTCCGCCACGAGTTCGGGCTCGACGCTCCGCTCGCGGTCCAATATGCACGCTGGCTGGGGGACGTGCTCACGGGAAACCTCGGGGTGAGCTTCGCCACCCGCGAACCGGTGACGCGCGTGCTGGCGCGGGCGGCGCCGATCTCGATGGGACTGGGGCTGGCGTCGCTCGCACTGACGTTCCTCATCGGCGTACCGATCGGCATGGTACAGGGGGCACGGCGGGGCCGGACGTCCGACCGCGTGCTCACCGTGCTCACGACGACGGTGTTCGCGATGCCCTCGTTCTGGATCGCGCTGGCCCTCGTCGCGCTGTTCACCTACGGCGCGGCCGTGATGGGCTTTCCCGGCTGGCTCCGCGTGCCGGCGTTCGGCGTGCACACGCCGGGCGCGGATCTCAGCGGCTGGCAGGAGGTCCGCGACGTCGTGTGGCACGCGATCCTGCCGGTGGGGATCCTGGCGGCGATCGGCGCGGCGGGCATCGCGCGCTACACGCGCTCCAGCGTGGCCGACGTGCTGGGCCAGGACTTCGTGCGCACGGCGCGCGCCAAGGGCGCGACGACGGGGCGCGTGTTCGGGCGGCACGTGCTGGCCACGGTGCTGCCGCCGCTGGTCGTGCTGCTCGCGCTCGCCCTTCCCGGGCTGATCGCGGGCTCGGTGTTCGTGGAGGCCGTGTTCGCGTGGCCGGGCATGGG
>JBJKPA010000018.1:0-6888 GCA_046706905.1 Gemmatimonadaceae bacterium | reverse complement strand
GGCGGATCCCGGCCGCGAGCTGGCGGCCCGACCGCGCGCGCGAGAACGCCGGACGCGAGCCCGCCGGCGCGCGGCTGCACGCCCCGGTGCAGAAGCCGTAGTTCAGGTAGATCCCCACCGGCACGCCGGCCATCGGGACCGGGTTGCCGTTGGCGTCCTCCACCTGCACGACCAGCGGCAGATGCGTGCCGTTCTGGTACGCCGTGTCGATGAAGCTCGTGACGACGAGCTGCGAGCCGGCGCCGTAAACGCCCGTCGAGAACGCCACGGTGTCCTTGCCGGTGCCGGACGTCATGTAGGCGCGCAGCGCCTGCGTGCCGCTGACGCCAAGGGTCCACTGGACCGCGGTCTGGCCCGTGGCGCCGCTCGTCGTCGTCAGGCTCGTCGCCGGCGCCGTGGGGCTGAGCGGATTCACGAGCGTGCCGCCGCCCGAGTCCACGACCCAGGTGACCGACGTGCCCGGCACCGGATTGCCGCCCTCGTCCTGCACCACGACGGTGGGCCGGATCGTGGTCGTGTCACTGGCCCCCAGGGGGGTGCCCGGTCCCTGCACGTACTTGACGCCGAAGGCCGGGCCCACCGAGACCGTGTACGCCACGCTGCTGTCCGACTTCGCCACCGGCGAGGTGGCCAGCAGCTTGTACGTCCCGGCGATGTCGTTGCCCACCTGGAACGTCGCCAGCCCCTTCACCGCGTGCACCGTGTCGGCCGCGAAGCCGAGCGAGTCGCGCACGTGGCCGCCGGCCGGTCCGTGCAGCACGCTCAGCGCCACCGTCGCCGTCGCGCCCACGCCGGCCGTGTCGCGCTGCCCCTTGGCGTCCAGCAGCTCCACCTGAATGGGCGGCGAGATGACCGTGGCCGAGACGACGTTGGACGGCTCGGTGAAGAAGTGCAGGCTGTCGGTCGCCGCCGTCCCCACGTTCTCGGTGAACTGCACCAGCGTTCCGCTGGCCAGCGACGCCGTGATGAAGTACGCGCCGGCGGACGCGCCCAGGGTCGCCGTCGTGGAGGCGTGGCCCAGCGAATCGCTCACGCTCGTCGCGGGGTTCAGCGTGGCCGGGGTGAGCGCGGTCCAGGTGACGGTCACGCCCGCCACCGGCTTGCCCGTGCTGTCGGCCACCAGCACGGTGAGCGGCAGGGGCAGCGCGGTGCTCGGCAGCGTGGTCTGGTTGTTGCCGCTCACGATGGTGATCTTCGTGGCGCGGGGATGCGCCCGGGCCGTGAACGTCACGACCGCACCCGACACGCCGCTCAGCGAGGCCGTGACCGTGTCGGTCCCCGCCGTGTGGCCCAGCGTATAGCCCACGCTCGTCGTGCCGGTGTTGTCGGTGGTGGACGTGGTCGCGGCGAGCGTGCCCGTGCCGGCAACGCGGGCCCACGTGACGGTGGCGCCCGCCACCGGATTGCCGAACGCGTCGGAGACCTTGTCCACCAACGGCTGGAGCACGGCGCCCAGCGAGTCGTCCTGCGAGTCGCCGGACACCTTCGTGATGGTCGCCGCCGCCGCCGCGGTCGCGGATTCCGAAATCGTCAGGCCGCTCACGCCGGCCGCCGAGGCGACGATCGTCTGGGCGCCGGCCGCCTGGCCGAGCGTGACGGTCGTCTGCGCGTTACCGTCGGCGCCCGTGGTGGCGGCGACCGGAACGGGGGTGGCGCCGCCCGTGCCGGCGGCGAAGTTCACCGTCACGTCGCCCACCGGCGATCCGTCGGACGCCTGCACCTGCACCACCACCGGCTGCGGCAGCGCGGCGCCCGCCGGGCCGCTCTGCGACCCGCCGCTCACCAGCACCATCCGCGCCGGATGCGCCGAGATCGTCACCGTGGCCGAGTCGCGCAGCCCGTTCGGCGTCTCGGCGATCACGAAGGTGGTCCCCTGGCCGCCGGCGGGCGTGAAAACACCGCTGGTCTGGTTCACCGTGCCGAGGGCCGCGTTGGCCACGGTCCAGTGAATCGGCACGCCGACCACGGCCGCCCCCTTGCTGTCGGTGGCCGTCACCCGGAAGGGCACGGAATCGGAGGCGAAGATCGTCGTGTCGTGCGGGGCGATCGAGAAGGCGTGCAGCGCGGCGCCCGGGCCCACGTAGCTGATCGGGATGTCGGCGGGCGGCGGATTGACCGTCGCCCCCACCGACGCGGTCACGACCTGGGTGCCGCTGTACAACACGGTGTTCCCGTGCCGCAGCTCGATCAGGACGTTGAGCTGCTCGGTGGGCGCGTTCAGGATGACCGACAGGTCGAGGTGGACCGAGTCGGCCCCCGCGGGCACGGCGACCACCGTATCGAAGGGCGCGGCCGGCGGATGGTCGATGTGGATGTGGATGTTGTCCACGGTCAGCCCGAACGCCGAGAGGTCGCGCGCCGCCTGCTCCGCCGCCACCGTGAAGACGGGCGCCAGGCTCAGCATCGCCGGCCCACCCCGCGTCTTGGGCGCGGTGGGTCCGTCGGTGCAGGTGACGCCGCCGACGATGAGCAGGGCGTACGCGACGAAGCGGATCGGGGATCGCATCTGGGGTAAAGGCGTGACCGCGCCGCCGCCTGCCGGGGGAGAGCGAGTTCGGGGCCGGGTCGATAACGTCCCATTCTCGGCCCTTACCTGTCAAGTTCGTGGCTCACATTTTGCCCGGCCGTTGCCGAGGGCCCCGGATTCCCCGCCCCCTGAGGCCGCATCGGCCCCCTGGGGCCCGGGGCACATGCGAAGAGGGCCGGCGCGGTGGCCGGCCCCCCCGATTTTCGCGGGCGGAGCCCGCTCAGAACGCCGCGATCTCGAGGTAGGCGGCCTTGAAGGTTTCCACCTGGGGAAGGATCGCGTCCTCGAGCTGCGGGGCGTACGCCACGTAGGTGTCGGCGCTGGCCACGCGCTTGACCGGGGCGTCGAGCCAGGCGAAACACTCGTCGGCGATCGCGGCGGCCAGCTCGGCGCCGTACCCCCACGATTCCGAGTCCTCGTATGCCACGATCACGCGCGAGGTCTTCTTGACGCTGGCGAACACCGTCTCGCGGTCCCAGGGTGAGAGCGTGCGCAGGTCGATGACCTCGACGCTGAGCCCCGACTCCTCGGCCACCTGGTTGGCGGCGGTGAAGGCGCGGTGGACCGTTGCGCCGTAGGTCACGACCGTCACGTCCGTGCCCTCGCGCACCACCTTCGCCTTGCCGAACGGGATCATGAAGTTCGGGCCCGGATACGCCGCCTTGTTGTACGTCTGGCGGTAGAGGTGCTTGTGCTCCAGGAAGAGCACCGGGTCGTCGCAGCGGATGGCGGTGCGCAGCAGACCGTTGGCGTCGAGGGCCGTGGACGGGCAGACGACGCGCAGGCCGGGGCAGTGGGTGAAGATCGAGGCGCCGGTCTGCGAGTGATAGATGGCGCCGCGGATGTAGCCGCCGTACGTGGTCCGCACGACGACCGGGGCGCTGAACAGCCCGTTGGAGCGCCAGCGCATCGTGGACAGCTCGTTGCGGAGCTGCATGTACGCCGGCCAGATGTAGTCGAAGAACTGGACCTCGGCCACGGGCTTGAAGCCGCGCAGGGCGAGGCCGATGGCGCGGCCCACGATGTTGGCTTCGGCCAACGGCGTGTTGTAGACGCGGTCGCCGCCGAACTCCTTCTGCAGCCCCCAGGTCACCTTGAACACGCCGCCCTTGCCCTTGACCTTGCCCATGTACTCGTCGCGCGACACGTCGGCCACGTCCTCGCCGAAGACGAGCATCTTCGGGTTGCGGCGCATCTCGTCCTTCATGCACGCGTTGAGGAGGTCCACCATCGTCGTCTCGTTGCCCGAGAACTGCGGATCGTCCTCGGTGTCGAACTGCTCCGAGGTGGGATCGACCTCTTCGGAGTAGACATGGGCGTAGATGGTGTCGACGGCGGGCTGCGGCTGGGCCAGCGCGTCGTCGGTGGCGGCGAGGATCTCGGCGTCCACCTCCTCGCCGATCTTCGCGATCTCCTTCTCGGTGGCGATGCCCTCGGCGACGAGCCACTTGGGGAACTGCGTCACCGGATCGCGGGCCGCGTCGGCGTCGCGCTCGGCGGGGGGCCGGTACATCACCTCGTCGTCGGACAGCGAGTGCGAATAGGGGCGGATGACGTGGGCGTGGACGAGGGCCGGTCCCTTGCGCTTGCGCGCGTACTCCACGGCCTTCTGCATCGCGGCGTAGGAGGCCACGAAGTCGCAGCCGTCCACCTCCTGCACGAACAGGCCGGGGAAGCCGCTCACGATCTTGGAGATGCTGCCGCCGGCGGTGTTGACCTCGACCGGGACGGAGATGGCGTAGCCGTTGTCCTCGACCAGGTAGACGACGGGGAGCTTGAGGTTGGAGCTGGTGTTGAGCGATTCCCAGAACTCGCCCTCGCTGGTCGTGCCGTCGCCGGTGGTGACGAGGACGACCTCGTCCTTCTCGAAGCCCTCGGAGATGCCGAGGAGCTTGGCACGGAGGGAGGCCTCGCCGGCGCCCGCGGCCTGGAGGAACTGGGTGCCGGTGGGGGAGGAGACGGAGACGATGTTGAGCTCCTTCTTGCCCCAGTGGCTGGGCATCTGGCGGCCGCCGGAGTTGGGGTCGGCGGCGGCGCCGACGGCCGAGTAGAGCATCTCGGCGGCCGTCTCGCCCAACTGGAGGCACAGGGCCCGATCGCGGTAGTAGAGGAAGAACCAGTCGTGGGCCGGCTTGAGGGCCATGCCCGCGGCGGTGCAGACCGCCTCGTGGCCGGCGCCGGAGATCTGGAAGAAGATCTTGTTCTGGCGCTTGAGCTGGATCTCCTTGTCGTCGATCCGGCGCGACATGAGGATGGTCTTGTAAGCGGCGAGGAGCTGGCTGCGGCTGAGGTCGTGGGAGCCGCGGCGCTCGGCTTTGGTCGAGGTGGCCATTGTGGGATCCATTCGATGGCTGGCGGGGGCCCAGGCCCCCGGCCGGGTTGGTACGGACTCACGTAACTTAGCCCGCTGACGGGCTGTAAGACAGTAAGACGGTAGGGCGGTAGGACGGCAAGCGGACGAACGAATTCACGCCGTTCACCAACTACCGTCCTACCGTCCTACCGTCCTACCGACATACCGGGGTGGCGGGGTCGTGACGGGCCTGTGGCCGAGATCACAAAAAAGACTCTTGCGCGTTTGGGGGGGAGATCACATTTATGTGCCGACGGACGCTGGGTCCGCCACCCACCGGAGGCGAATGAGCACACCGGTCCGACAGCGACGAGACGCCTGTCCCGTGCGAGCGCGCGAGCGCCGCATGTGCTCCGCCCTCCGAAGCCGGCCCCTCGAGGCCACCGCAACACCCCGCCATGGGACCCGTGTCCCGTCGCGGGGTGTCCTCTTTTTCAGCGAGGTGAAATGTCCGGCCGTCGGCACTATCACCACGTTACCCTCCCCCGTGTCCCGCGGGCGCCGCGGCGCGTCCGCCGGACCCATCCCGCCAACCAGAAGCGTGCGCTCAAGCGCGCGGCCATGCGCGACTGCGGCCGCCGCTGCGTGTATTGCGGCACGGCGCTCGATTTCGAGAACGCCACGCTCGATCACGTGCATCCGCTCGCCAAGGGTGGCACCCACTATCCCGGCAACCTCGTCCTGGCCTGTTGTCGCTGCAACCGGCTGAAGAGCGACATGATGCCGCACGAGTTCTTCGTCCGGTTCCCCTGGGCCGGGATGAATTTCATTCACTACGCGAGAACGGTGCATCGGGCGCTGAAGCGGTGCGCGAGACGGGCGGTGAGTCTTGCCTACGCGGAAGCGGCATAGAGCGCGAAACGGCGCAAACTGAACACCGAAGGCAGAGGGCCGGCGGCTGAGAGCCTTCAGCCGTCGGCAACTACGACGGGACCCCACTCTACGCATCCGGGTGCGCAGGGAAGGGTCCCGTCGCCGTGTGAGTAGAGGGCCGTCTCGTCGCAGTTGCTGGCAGCTCGCGGCTGTCAGCTACCGGCTCTCTGCCTTCTGTTGCGGTTGTCGCTGATTCAGTAGTCGACCGGCCGCAAATAACTCTCACCTATGGCAGTCGGACTCACCATCGCAACCGTCGGCAGCTTCCGCTTCCAATGCGTCCGCGCCACGCGCTTCGCCACCAGCGCGACCTCGGCCGCGTCGAAGCCCCGATCCACCAGCTCGGCGTCCGAATAGCCGCACAGGAGCCAGTTCAGGATCGCGTCCGCCTTGGCGTAGCTGATCCCGAAATCCCCCTCGTCGGTCTGCCCGACGACCAGATCGGCGGTCGGCGGCTTCTGCACGATCGCGTCGGGAACGCCCAGGTGACGCGCCAGTGCCCAGACCTGCGTCTTGAACAGATCCCCCAGCGGATTCACCGGCGGCGCGTCGTCGGCGTGCCAGGTGAAGTAGCCGAACATCCGCTCGGTCTTGTTCCCGGTCCCCAACGGAATCGCGCGATCGCGCGCCGAGAGATCGAACAGCACGATCATCCGCATCCGCGCCATCACGTTGCCGCGGCGCTGCGCGTCGGCATCGGGCGCCGTGGCCAGATACCCGTCCACCGCGGCGCTGATGTCCACCGTCCGCCCCTCGATGCCCAGCGCGTCGATCACCATCTGGCCGTGCGCGCTGCTCTCGGGACTCGACGTCCGGTAGGGCATCCGCACTCCGATCACGTTCGCGGGACCGATCGCCCGCGCGGCGAGATAGGCGGTGACGGCCGAGTCCACGCCGCCCGACACGCCGACCACGGCCCTCGTATAGCCGCGCTGCCTGATCTCGTCGCGCAGGAACTCCACCAGCCACTGCTCGGTGAGCGCGGGATCGATCTCCAGCGGAACGGGGGGCGTGGCGCCCAGGGCGCCGGTGACGACGGGCAGCGGCGAGGGTGGCGCGGCCGGTGCGCCGGCCCCGGGCGTCATGGCTGTCTCTTATAAAAAAATACCACCCCACCAGACATTAAATGTGATAG
>JBJKPA010000017.1:0-12944 GCA_046706905.1 Gemmatimonadaceae bacterium | reverse complement strand
GGTCGAGGCAGATCGCGCCCGACGGCTTGCGCACGAAGTCCACCGGGCCGAGCTCGAGCGCCCGCACCGTGGCGTCCTGGCCGTCCACCGTGTCGGCGGCGCTCAGCATGACCACCGGCCGCGGCGTTTCGCTCATGATGTAGCCCAGCGCCTGCAGCCCGTCGAGCTCCGGCATCTCGATGTCGAGCGTCACGATGTCGGGATCCAGCGCGTGCACGCGCTCCAGCGCCTCCTGCCCGTTCCGCGCCGTCCCGACGACGTCGAATTCCCCCGACTCGACGATCAGCTCCCGGATGATCTGCCGCATGAGGGCGCTGTCGTCGACCACCAGCACCGTGGGACGTTCAGAGGACACGCGTCCCCCGCGCGAGGGACCGGACCTCCACGCGACCGTCGGCGAGCGTGAAGTAGACGCTCCGCCCGTGCTCCTGCCCGACGTCCTCCGCCACCACGGGGATGCCGGCCCGCTCCAGCACCGCCCGCGACGCGTCCACGTTGCGCACGCCGACCGTGGCCGTGCCCTGCGGCAGCAGCCCGGCGAACATGCTCGCCCCACCCACCAGACGCGCCGTGACGCGGGCCGGGTTGGCCCCCAGCGCGGCCATCCTGGCGAGCATCACGGGAAGCGCCGTCTCGGGGTAGCGCGCCGGGTTGTCGCCGTTCCGGCGCGCGTCCGGCGCGGGCAGCAGGATGTGCGCCATCCCCCCGACGCGCGCATCGGGGTCGTACAGCACGATCGCCACGCACGAGCCCAGCGCGATGGTGGACAGGGTGCCCTCCTCCGCCCCCACCGCCAGCTCCGCGATCCCGATGCGCTGATCGCTCATGCCGGCCGACGGAAGATCCGCTCGCGCCCGTTGACCGGGGCGAACAGCTGGCGCGCGGGACCGAACAGCGTTTCGACCTTGCCGAGCACGAGGAACCCTCCGGGGCTGAGCGCCGAGTAGAAGGCATCGAACAGGCGTTCCTGCGACGCCCGATCGAAGTAGATGATCGCATTCCGGCACACGATCAAGTCGTTGACCGGGCGCGGGGGAGGCTCGCGCAGCATGTCGTGCTCGCGGAACCGCACCAGGCGCCGGATCTCCGGCCGGACCGTGCACGGCGGCTGCCCTGTAAAGTATCGCGTTCGCCACTCGTCCGGCGTCTCGCTGAAATCCTGCTCCTCGAACTCGCCCCGCTCGGCGGCGGCCAGGCTCCGGCGGTCCACGTCGGTGCCCAGGATCTCGACCCGGGCCAGTTTGGCCAGCTCGTCCTGCCGCTCGGCGTGGCGGTAGAAGAGCGTGGCCAGGGAATAGGGTTCTTCGCCCGACGCGCACCCGGCGCTCCACACCCGGATCCGGGGCCGGCCGGAGTCCCAGAGCGCCGGGACGACCTGATCGGCGATCGCGCGGAAGGCCTCGATGTTCCGGAACAGCTTGGTGACGTTGATCGTGAGCGCGTCGAGCAGGTGGTCGTATTCCTCGGCGTCGCGGTCGAGGAGCGCCGCGTAGTCGCGGTAGCGGTGCACGGCGCGGGCGCGCATGCGCACGGCCACGCGGCGGCGGAGGCAGGTCGTCTTGTAGCTGGCGCAGCGGAAGCCGCGATCCTTGGAGATCTTGTCGAGCAGCGCCTGGAATACTTCGTCCGGGGCGTCGCGCTCCGTCATCCCGGGCTCTGCCGCACGGCGTCGAGGTTCGTGCGCACGATGGCGTTGGACGGATTGATGGCCAGCGCGCGCTCCCAGAGCTTGATCGCCTCGTCCTTGCGGTGCTGCCGGAACTGGATGTTGCCGAGCTTGAGGTAGACGTCGTCGCCCAGCTCGGGCTCGGCCTTCACGGCGCGCTGGTAGGCGGCCAGGGCATCGTCGAACCGGCCCGTGCGGTAGGCGACGTCGCCGAGGTTCTTGTGGATCTGGGGAACCGACGGATCCTCGGTGAGCGCGCGCTCGAGCGCCGCGTCGGCGCCGGCGGGGTTGTTCCGCCGTTCGAGGACCACGGCGAGGTTGTTGAACAGCACGGCGTTGTGCGGGTGGGCGCCGACGGCCTCCTCGAGAATCCCCTGGGCGCGCGACAGGTCGCCCAGCAGCGCCGCGGCGAGCGCCGCGTGGTGGTACCAGGCGGGCGACGGCGGGCGCGAGCCCCAGAGGGGGCGCGCAGCGCGGAGCGCCTCGTCGGCGGCAGCCACGTCGCCCTGCAGCAGGGCGACGATGCCGGCGGACGTCTGGATGTGCGCGCTCTTCCCGCCGCTGCGCTTGGCGGCCTCCTGCAGCGCGCGCTGGGCTTCGCCCAGCCGCCCCAGCCGCTCCAGCGCGTACGCCATGTTGTGGTACACGGGCGCCGGGGAGCCCGGACGCGCCGTGGCCTCCTCGTACACGGCCAGCGCGTCGGCCCACCGCTCCTGCCGCAGCAGCACGAGCCCGATGTAGAACCGCGCCGAGGGATCGCTCGCGCGCAGGTCCATGACGCGGCGGAACTCGCGCATCGCCTCGTCGAACATGCCGGTCTTGTAGAACGCCACGCCCAGGTTGTAGTGCTCCTGGACGCGCGCCTCGGAGACGGCCGGCTCGGCGGCCTTGCTCGTGCCGATGCGGTGCAGGAAGCCGGCCGTGGCCAGCCCGTAGAGCAGCTTGCCGACGTCGAACTCGCCCATTCCCGAGGCGTCGATGATCTGCTGCACGTCGCGGCGCCCGTCCACGTGGTCGAGGTGCGCGGGCTGCTCGACGGTCAGCTCGACGTCGCTCTTCTCCAGCGACGGCCGGTCGATCTCGGACACGATGTCGAACGTCGGGATCTTCTACTCGACCAGGGTCCACTCGTCCACCCGGCGGGCGCCCTCGAGGAGGAGCGACTCGGGGTTGATGGAGACGAGGAACTCCTGCTCCTCCGGCTGGACGTCGGCCTCGAAGTTGAACGACCCCTGGTTCCAGGTGAACAAGAAGTACACCGCCTCCTCGATCTGCTCGCGGATGTGCTGCCGCAGCGCGTCGCGGGACAGGTAGCCCATGTCCATCAGCAGCTCGCCGATGCGGCGGTCGCGCTGGTGCTCCTGGGCGTCGATGGCCGCGGTGAGCTGCTCGGCGGTGATGATCCCGTTCTTGACCAGCATGTCGCCCAGCCGGTCGCGGCGGTTCACGATCGAGGCGTACGAGATCCGGCCCTTATCGAAATAGATATAGCCGAAGTTGGTGCGGTAGTTGACGCTCAGGCACCCCGTCTTCTTGCCCATGGCGAGGAGCTGGAGCACGTCGGGGAGGCTGGCCTCCTTCAGGCTGCCCTTGATCGCCATGTCAGCGCAGCTCCTCCATCACGCGCGACGCCACGTCGCGCCACGCCCACACCACCTTCTCGTCGTCGAGGAAGAACACGTCGGCCGCCGCCCGCACGGCGGGCGCCGTGCGTACCGGCGTCGGCATTGCCGACGCCATCGGCTCGGGGCCCTCCAGCTCGCGCTTCGCCATCTCCAGCGTGAGCGGCGCTCCCACGGCGTCGGCCGCCGCGGTGAGCCGGTGCACGACGTCGATGATCTCGGCCACGTTGCGCACCGGCCGCGACGAGAGGTATTCCGTGAGCGGGTCGAGCTGCCCCGCCGGCACGCCGTCCAGGAAGCGCCGGTACAACTGGGCCTGCATCGCCTCGTCGGGCGACGCCAGCTCGACCACCAGCCCGCCGTCGAACAGCCCGCGCAGCCGCTCGTCCAGCCGCGACAGCTCGCGCGGCGGCCGCTCCGACGCCACCGCGACCTGCTTCCCGGCGTCGAGCAGCTCCTTGAGCAGGTGGTACAGCTCGTCCTGCGTCTGGTCCTTCCCCTCCACCCGCTGGAGGTCGTCCACCAGCAGCGCGTCGAGCCGCCGGTACTTGCGGCGCCAGGCGGCCGTCGTGTGCTCGCGCAGCGCGGCCAGGAACTCGTCGCCGAACGACGACGCCGTCACGCTCGCCACCGCCGCCGCCCCGCCGCTCGCGTCGGCCATCTCGTTGCCCAGCGCGTTCAGCAGGTGCGTCTTCCCCACGCCCGCGGGGCCGACCAGCACCAGCGGGTTGTACCGCCGCCCCGGCTCGGCGGCCACCGCGTCGGCCGCCTTCACCGCCCGCTGGTTGGCCTTGCCCACCTCGAAGCCGTTGCGCGAGAACTCCACCGACGGACCCGGCAGCTCGGCCCCCCCGGTGAGCGCGCGCTTGACCATCGCCTCGGCGTCGCGCAACCGCTCCGGATCGCGGAACACGTCGTGGCCGGCCAGCTCAGGGTCGGCGGTCACCGCCTCGGCTTCCAGCTCCTTGAGCCGGCGCACCGTGGCCCCGAAGCCGCGCAACACGGCCTCGTAGTTGGCCGGCGCCGACGGCTCGTCCATGAGGCGCTCGAGCACCGTGGTCCGGTAGCCGGCCGCGTTCCAGCTCGACACCGCCTCGGCGACCCGCATCTTCCACCCTTCGACCTGCTCGGCGACCGCGCTCGCGATGTCGCTCACGAAGCTCTGGAAGTCGAGCGACGCGGTGGGGCGCGCCGCGTTCGGCGACTCGTCGCCCGAGGCGTCGGGCGGCGCGATCTCGACCGTGGTCCCGGCGGCCAGCTGCGCGGCCAGCGCCAGATCGAGGCCTTCGACGCGCGCCACCGGACGGTCGCTCGTCACCACGATCTGGCGTCCGTGCTCCTCGCGCGCCGCCAGCACGCCGGCCAGCCCCGACGCCGCGTCGCCCTCGCCGGTGAGCCGCTGGATATCGTCGATGAGCAGGATGTCGGTGCCCACGAGCAGCTCGCGAAAGGCGTCGAGGCCCCCGGCCTTGGACGCGCCCCACCAGCGCTCGGCGAACTCGCCGGCCGTGAACGACTCCACGCGGATGCCGCGCTCCACGGCGTTGGCGATCGCGAACAGCAGGTGGGTCTTGCCCACGCCCGCGCCACCGACGATCACGAGCGGGTTGTGGGTGAGCCCGGGCGCGTCGGCCACGGCGCGCGCCGCGGCGACGGCCGCCTCGTTCGCCGGAGCGACCACATAGCTGTCGAACTGCATCCGGGCATCCACCGCCACGCGCTACCTCGCGCTGCCGGACGACGCGCTCAACCGCTTGAGCACCATCTCCGAGATGCCCCGCAGCGTCTCGAACACTCCCGGCCCGTGCAGCGCGTCGGCGGGGTAGTCGGGAACGCCGCGGAAGTTGATCGCGTCGGCCAGCTCTTCCGGGTTCATGATCAGCTCGCGCGGCAGATCCTGCTTGTTGTACTGAATCACGAGCGGGATCGCGCGCGCGTCCACTCCCTGCTCCGCCAGGTTGGCGTGCAGGTCCTGAAAGCTCTCGATGTTCTCGTCCAGCTGGCGCCGCTGGCTGTCGGCCACGAACACCACCCCGTCGGCCCCCTGCAGCACCAGCTTCCGCGTGCTCTGGTAGTACACCTGCCCCGGCACCGTGTACAGCTGGAACTTGGTCGTGAACCCCGAGATGGCGCCGAGGTCCAGCGGCAGGAAGTCGAAGAACAGCGTGCGGTCGGTCTGCGTCGCGAGCGACACCATCTTCCCCTTCCGATCGTCGGGCACCTGCCCGTAGATGTAGTGCAGATTGGTCGTCTTGCCGGACCGGCCGGGCCCGTAGTAGACGATCTTGCAGGTAATCTCGCGGGTGGAGTAGTTGACGAGGGACACGGATAGAGTGGGGGTGGGTTCTCAGGCCCGGCCGAACAGGGCCGCCAGGTTCCGGTTGAGGTCGCGCTCGAAGTTCTCGGCCAGCACCGGCTCGGCGGCGGCCTCCGCCTGGGGAGCCGCGGCGGCCAGACGGGTCACGAACTCGTCGAAATACAGCCGCACCAGCCCCAGCGAACTCTCGCTGTCGAACACCGTCAAGAAAATGTACGTCGCGCGGGGCGTTCGCGCCTCGGCGAGGAAGATCTGCCGGTCCTGCCCGGCGTGGTGGAGCCCGGTGAAGGCGCTGCCGTCGAGCATCCGCCCCAGCTCCCCGCCCGAGGCATGGATGGCGGCCGCCAGGGCGCACGCCGAGGCCACGTCGAGCGAGCGCGAGAACCCGTGCTCCGCGAGCACCTGCCCGCTCGGCAGGAGCAGGAGGGCCAGCGTCGCCCGGGCGTCCTCGACGAATCGCTGCAGCGGCTCCTGGAGCCAGGATTCGACGGCGCGCGTCGTCATCAGATTCCCCGCACGGCTTTCAGCATCTCCACTCGCACCAGCCCCAGGTTGGCCGTCGGTGCGGCGACCACGACGAGCACCATCTCGCCCTGGCCGGCGGCGCACAGCCGCCCCCGCTCGGCTTCCAGCTCCATGAACGACACGCCCCCCAGCCCCGCCGCGCCGGCCGACAGCCGCGCCTTGCGGTGCAGCGACGCGGCCAGCGCCGCCACCCGATCGCCGTCCTGGCCGAACTGCAGCACCGAATCGATGATCATGCCCTCGTGCTCGTCCACGAGCATCGTGGCGGTCACGCCCCGCAGTCGCATGAGCGACTCGAGCATGGCCTGGAAGGGAGAACTCACGCGGCCCCTCCCCGCCGGCCGATCCACTCCCCGGCCAGCGCGGCACAGCGGTCGAGCAGCCGCCGGAGGAGGCCCAGCGGCGTGGCCCGCGACGCGGCGAGCACGAGGAGGCCGTCGCCCGCCGCCGGGGCCATCGCGACGACCGCGACCTCCGTCTCGAAGACGATGGACGTCCACTCGCCGATACCGAGGTGGCGGGTGGCCCGGTCGGCCTCGTCGGAGACGCCGCTGAGCTGGGCCCCCACCTCGGGGGCGATGTCCTGGCCGTCGGCGGTGAAGTAGGCGCCGGCCAGCACGAGCCCCGAGGCGTCGAGGAGGAGGGCCGTCCGGTCGTCGCCGTCGAGCGACGGGAAGAAGAGCATCCGGGGGTCGTCGGGGTCGTAGCCCATGGCCGCCTCGGCCGCCGCGACGTCGGCCGCCGACATCGTGGCCGAGCTGCGGCGCACGGTGTCGAGCGCGGCGCTGATGCCGGCGTCGGGGGTCTCCCCCAGCGCGGCGCGGCGCAGGTACTCCTCCGACTCGGCGAGCCGCCCCTGCTGGAAGCAGACGAACGCCATGCCCTTGAGCGAACCGGTATGGTCGGGGGCGAGGCGGAGGGCCATGTCCCACTCGTCGAACGCCCGGTCCAGCTCCCCGGCGTCGACGTGGATGCGGGCCAGGAGGTCGTGGGCGTCGGGGTGGTGCGGGTGGCGCTCCAGCCCGCGGAGGGCGACGCGCCGGGCCATCTCGACCTGCCCCTGGCGGCGCAGCGCCTCGCCCAGCGGCAGGAAGGAGAGGCTGGCCGGGTCGCGGGCCAGCTCGTCGCTCCAGCGGCGGATGTCGTCAGCCATCGGCGTGCGCCTCCATCAGGTTCATGAGGCGGGTGAGGGCTTCGAGCGACGACTTGGCGCGCGCGGCGTCGGCCCCGGAGGGGGACAGCCGCAGGAAATGCTCCCAGCTCGACCGGGCGGTGGCGAACTCGCCCACGCGCACCGCGGCGAAGCCGAGGTCGAGGTGGACGGCGGGGGTGAGCGGGTCGGCGTGCACGGCCTGGCGCAGCTCCTCGACCGCCTCCGGGTACCGCTCCATGCGGACGAGGGCGCGGGCGGCGAGGAGCCGCGCTTCGGTGCCCACCTCGTCGGTCGCCGCGCGGGCGGCGGCGAGCGCCTGCTCGTAGTCGCGGTCCTCGAGGGCGTCGTGCGCCGGCCCCAGCGGGCTCTCCTCGACCACCTCCATCGCGTGGCTCTTGCCGCTGCGGCGCCTGGGCTGGGCCAGCTCCACCACGCCCGTCGTGACCAGCCCGTAGGCGACCTTGGCGACCTCGAATTCGCTCCGCCCGAGGGCCGCGGCGATGGCGTGCAGGTCGCGGTCGCCGTCGATCATCGTCAGCACCTCCCACTCGTGGGGGAGGAGGTCGAGCTGCGCCTCGTGCCCATCGCCCACCGCCGCGAACGCGGGGATCATCCCCAGGCTGGGCACGTGGTCGGCGATGCGCGACCACTCGTCGATGCGCCGCGCGCCCTCCATGAGCAGCGATTCGGTGGACACGCTGATCCGGGTGTCGGCCGGGAGGTCGCCGGCGGGCTGTTCCTCGAACGAGAAGAAGCCCTCCGACCAGCTCATCAGCTCGAACACCACGGTCTCGATCTGCTGGCGGACCTGGCGCTCCACCTCGCGGTGCGACACCGCGCCGGTGGCGACGAGGGCGTCGGCCAGCGCGCCCGGGGACGCGTCGGCACCGGCACGCGCGCGGGCGGCGGCGACGTCGGCGTCGGTCACCTTCCCCGCCGTGACCAGGATCTGGTCCACCGACGTGGGCAGGCTGCGGATGCTGGCGTTGATGACCTTGCCGTTCGCGAAATGGACCACGCCCTCGTCGCCGCGCAGCTCCGAGGTGACGCGCAGCGTGCCGGTCTTCCGGCTCAGGTCGAGCAGCTGGAAGACGTCGTGGATGCCGAGTTCGCGGAGGGGGCCCTCGATCGCCATGGTCAGTCGGTGTTCCGGTCGGCAAAGATGCGCTGCAGGTCGGCAGCCGAGCGGATCTCGCGCCGCGCCCGCCGCGCGTAATCGCCCGACGGCGCGAGCGTGAGCACGCGCTCCCACCGGTCGATCGCTTCCCGGTAGCGGCGCCGCTCGGCCAGCAGGACTCCCTCATGATACAGCGCCCCGACGTGGTTGGGGTCGAAGCGCAGCACGCGCGTGAACGCCGTGACGGCATCCTTCTTGCGGCCGAGCACGAGGAGGGTCTCGCCCAGCGCGATGAGGGCGTCGAAGTGGTACGGGTCGCGCTGGAGCAGCTCGATGAGCAGCGGCAGCGCCTCCTCGCCCCGTCCCGCCATGCGGCGCAGCGTGGCCAGCTCCAGCGTGGCCTCGGCGTACGTGGGCACGGCGTCGAGCGCGGCGAGCAGCTCGTGCTCCGCCTCGCGCAGCTGCCGCTTCTCGATGAGCAGCCGGGCCAGCTCGTAGCGCACGCCGGCGAACTGCGGGTCCAGCTCCAGCGCGTGGCGGTAGGCGAGGATGGCGCCCTCGAGGTCGCCCAGCCGGCGGGCAATGTCGCCCATCTGCTGGTGCACGTCGGCCCGCATCGGCGCCACGCGGCGGGCGGTGTCGAGGGTGGCCAGCGCCGCGGCGGGGTCGCCCGCCGCGGCGCGCACGGCGGCGGCGAGCATAAGCACGTCGATGTTCTCCGAGGCGCGGAGCACGAGCGCCTCGACGATCGGCAGCGCCTCGACGGCCTGGCCGAGCTTGAGCAGCGCCTGGGCCTCGCCGCGCATGGCGGCCGCATCCTCGGGCGTCTCGCGCCGCGCCTCGCGGAACCGCTCCAGCGCCTCGCCGAACAGCCCCTGGCGCGCGAAGGTCTCGCCCAGCAGCGCGTTCCCCGACGTGCGGTTGGCCCCGTGGGCCAGGGCGCGCCGGGCCTCCATCTGCGCCCGGTCGAAGAACCCCTTGGTGAGGTAGTCCACGGCCAGCCCGTAGGGGTCGGTGTCGCTGGGGATGCTCGGCATCGGCGTCGGCGCCGGCGTGAGCTGCGTGAACACCGAGTCGAGGAGTCCGGCGTCGAATTCGAATTCCTGGATCGCCTCGCCGATGCGGCTCTCGCCGCCGATGTCGGGCTGGATCGAGAGGTCGGGATCCTCGTACTGCAGGTCGATGGCCAGTTCGAACTTCTGGGCCACGTAGTACGGCTCGAGCTCGAGGGCGAGCTTGGTCTCGCGCAGCGCGCCCTCGAAGTCGCCCAGGTTGGAGAGTGTGAAGCTCAGGTTGTAGTGGGCCTCGGCATAGTCGGGGCGGGCCTGGATGGCGCGGGCGAACGCGTTGCGCGCGTCCTCGTACTTGCGGAGGTCGGCGAGCACCAGGCCCACGCCGTTCCAGGCCACCGGGTGCTCCGCCTCGGTGGCCAGCACCTGCCGGTACGCGTCGAGCGCCATCTGCAGGCGCTTGGCGCGATAGAGGAGGAGGGCGAGGTTGAGCCGGGCCTTGGCCAGCGACGGCAGGGCCTCGAGCGCGGCGCGGAACTCGACGATCGCGTCGTCGCCCTTTGCCGCCTGGTACAGCGCCACGCCGAGGTTGTTGTGGGCCAGCGCGTAGTCCGGGTCGACCGCGATCGCGCGGCGGTAGCTCTCCTCGGCGTCGCGGTAGCGCCCGTCCTGGTGCAGCGCGACGCCGCGCTCGTTCCACAGCTTGGGGCTCTCGGCGTTGCGGGCGATGAGCGCGTCGTACAGCTGGAGGGCGGTCCCGACGTCGCGCGTGACGAGGTGCACCTCGGCCATCGCCTGCCGCACCAGGTCCTCGTCCTCGCCGCGGTCCAGCGCCAGGCGGTACTCGCGCAGCGCCTCGGCGTAGTAGCCCTTCTGGCGGAAGGCGAGGCCGAGGTTGTAGTGGGCGAGCTGCCCCTCGTGCGACACCTCCATGCGCCGCGAGCGCCGCTCGGCGCGGGCGCCGATCATCGCCTCGTAGCGCTCGGGCTTGTTCTGGTCGAGCGACAGGTTGGCCTGGGCGCGGGACAGCGTGGGGTTGAGCTTGATGGCGCGCTTGGTGACGGCCCGCGCCTCGTCCTGGCGGCCGAGGTCGCCGAGCACGAACCCCATGAGGTACAGGGCGTCGTGGTTGTCGGGGTTGAGCTCGACGGCGCGGTTGAGCGAGGCGAGGGCGTCGTCGTTGAGGCCGCGGTTGTAGGCGATCTCGCCGAGGTAGAAGTGGACGAGCGAGCTGTTGGGGTCGAGGGCGCGCGCCTTCTCCAGCCACTGCTGGGCCTGGTCGGGGTGTTCGAGGGCGCGCTCGGAAAGGCCGAGCTGGAGGATGGCGCCGACGTCGTTGGGAGCGTAGCGGAGGAGGGCCTTGAACTCGTCCACGGCGCGCTGGTGGTCGCCGAGCAGGGCGTAGGTGCGGGCCAGCTCCCAGCGGGCCTCGCGGTCGGCGGGATTGGTGCGCACGCGGTCGCGGAGCTCCGGCACGCGCTCGTCGTAGTAGCCGGTGTTGAAGTAGGCGATCTCGAGGTTGCGCTGGGCGACCTGCATGCGCGGGTCGAGTTCCAGGGCGCGCATGAACGCCTGGACCGAGTCCTCGTATAAGCCTTTGTTGAAGTACAGGACCCCCAGGTTGTTGTGCGCGCCGGCATCCGACGGGTCGATCCGCCGCGCAAACGACCTCAGAATCTCCCGGTCGCGCTCCGAGCCCAGGGGGGTCGCCGCCATGTCATGTCACGCGGATGGCGCGGAGGATCGCCTGCAGCGACGCGGGGTCGGGCAGGAGGAGGAAGAACCCGCGCAGCCGTTGCGCGGCATCCTTGAGCATGAAGTCGCTCTCCACGCAGAACACGTAGTCGCGGCTGCTGCCGAACTGCAGGTAGGCGGTGGTCAGCACCGCGGCCGACATGTCGATCGCCAGCGCGGGCGGCGAGGGCAGGAGCAGCATCCCCATGAACTCGCTGAGCGCGTTCATGTACGCGCTGCTGAGGATGTTCCCCGCCTCCTTGATCGCCGACTGCTCCAGCTCGCCGAGGTCCTTGGCCGGCCGGTGCAGCATCATCTCGGACAGCTGCAGCGCCGCTTCCTTGGGAAAGACGAGCAGCGTGCGGCCCGAGAGGTCGCCCAGGATGTGGAGCAGCACGGCGGCCACCGGCTCGTCGGGATCGGCGACCAGCGGCGCCACCTCCTCCAGGCGCTGGATGTTGATGCGCGGCACGCTGATCATGATCGTTCCGCCCACCATCTGCGACAGCGCGGTCGCGGCGTGCCCGGCGCCGATGTTCGCCACCTCGCGCAGGGCGTCCAGCTCCCGTTCCTTCAGCGTTGAAAGGTCTTGCATGGATGCTCCGTCAGGAGAGACTGCCCACGTCGAGAATCAGCGCCGGAGCCCCATCCCCGAGGATCGTCGCGCCGCTGAACGCCTGCACTTCCGTCCGCACCGGATCGTATTGCTTGACCACGATCTCCTCCTGCCCCGCCAACCCGTCCACCACCAGCCCCGCCCGGCGGTCCGCCATCTCGAGCACGATCACGTGCTCCCGCGCCTCGGGCTCACGCGGCGGCAGCCCCACCAACCGCCGCAGCCGCAGCAGCGGCAGCACCTCGTCGCGCAGCGCCAGCACCTCGCGCCCCCGCAGCGTGCGGAGCGCGTCGGCCTTCAGCTCGACCGTCTCGCACACGTGGGTCATCGGCACCGCGTACACCTCCCGCTCCACCCGCGACAGCAGCGCCCGCAGAATGGCCAGCGTGAGCGGGAGCCGCAGCGTCACCGTCGTGCCCGTGCCGCTCTGCGACTTCATGTCCACCGAGCCGCCCAGCGCGCGCACGCGCGTGAACACCGCGTCCACCCCCACGCCGCGCCCCGACAGATCGGTCACCTGCTCGGCGGTCGAGAACCCGGGCCGCGCCACCAGCCGCATCATCTCGTCGTCGGTGAGATCGCCCTTCGCCGGATCCACCAGCCCCGCCGCGCGGGCCTTGGCCAGCACGCGCGCCCGGTCGATCCCGCGCCCGTCGTCGGTCACCCGGATCACCACGGCCGACCGGTCGCGCGCCGCCGACAGCGTGAGCTTCCCGGCGGCCGGCTTCCCGGCCCGCGCGCGCTCCTCCGGCGTCTCGATCCCGTGATCCACCGCGTTGCGCAGCAGGTGCACGATCGGATCGCCGATCTCGTCGAGCATCGAGCGGTCCAGCTCGATGTCCTTCCCTTCGATCGTGAAGTCGATCTGCTTGCCCAGCGCCCGTGCCCCGTCGCGCACCAGCCGCGGGAAGCGGTCGAACACCTGCCACACGGGCACCATCCGGCTCGACACGATCTCGTCGCGCAGGTCGGCGATCAGCCGCGACGCCTGCTGCAGCGTCTCGTCCAGCGCCCCGTCGCCCAACTGGGCGCCGATCTGCTGCAGCCGGCCGCGGGCGATCACCAGCTCGCCGATCAGGTTCATCAGCGCGTCGAGCCGCCGGAGGTCGATGCGCACGTGGCGCGGCGTGCGCCCCGCCATGGCGGGCTCGATCCGCGGCCCGGCGCCGCCCGCCGCCTGGGCC
>JBJKPA010000016.1:0-2521 GCA_046706905.1 Gemmatimonadaceae bacterium | reverse complement strand
CCCGCCGGCCTCGCCTGGCGCGCCGAGTCCGGCGCCACCACCCCCAAGTACTGGACCCGCGCCGGCGACGGCTGGATGGTGCGCTTCATGAACCGCACCGTCCCCCTCCCCGCCGACCATCGGGTGTGCCACGTCTCGTACCACGAAGCCGAGGCCTACGCCCGCTGGGCGGGCAAGCGCCTCCCCACCGAGTTCGAGTGGGAGGCCGCCGCGTCATTCGCGGACGCCGATACGTTGCCGCGCCGGTTTCCGTGGGGCGACGCCCCCGCCGACCGCATGCGTGCCAACGTCGACCAGCTCGCGTTCTCGACGTCGCCCGTCGGCGCCTACGCCGACGACCGCTCCCCGCTGGGCTGCGTCGACCTCATCGGCAACGTCTGGGAATGGACGTCCAGCGATTTCAGCCCCTGGCCCGGCTTCCAGCCGTTCCCGTACCGCGAATACTCCGACCCCTTCTTCGGCGCCGAGTACAAGGTGCTGCGCGGCGGCTCGTGGGCCACGCGCCCCGGCGCCGTGCGCAACTCCTTCCGCAACTGGGACTACCCCATCCGCCGCCAGATCTTCAGCGGCTTCCGGTGCGCGCGCGATGGCTAATCCCTTCCTCCTCGCCGGCGCCGGCGCCTCGCCCATGCTCGGCGACGTCGCCCGCGGACTCGCCCGGACGCCCCGGGAGCTCGCCCCGAAATACTTCTACGACCACCGCGGGTCGCAGCTCTTCGAGCGCATCACCGAGCTGCCCGAGTACTACCTCACCCGCGCCGAGCGCGCGATCCTCGTGGCCGAGATGCCGGCGCTCATGACCGCCCTCCGTCCCGCCACGCTCGTCGAGCTGGGGGCCGGCAGCGCCGCCAAGACGCGTACCATCCTCGACGCGATGCGCGCCGCCGGTTCGGCGGCCTGCTACGTCCCGCTCGACGTCAGCGCCTCGTTCCTGGCCGAGACCGCCGCCCGCCTGCGCGGCGAATACCCCGGCCTCCGCGTCGAACCCGTCGCCGCCGACTTCACCGAGCGGATCCCGCTCTCCGCGGCGCATCCCCACCCGCGGCTCGTCGCCTTTTTGGGCAGCACGATCGGCAACTTCGACACCCCCGACGCCGTCCACCTGCTGCGCCGCGTGCGCGCCGCGCTCGGCCCCGCCGACCGTCTCCTCCTCGGCGCCGACCTGCGCAAGGACGTGGCCCGCCTCGAGGCCGCCTACGACGACGCCGCCGGCGTCACCGCCGAGTTCAACCGCAACCTGCTCCGCGTACTCAACCGCGAGCTGGGCGCCGACTTCGACCCGGAGGCGTTCGACCATCGCGCCGTGTACGACCGCGCCGGCCACCGCATGGAGATGTTCCTCGTGGCCCGCGGCCCCCAGTGCGTGCGCATCCCCGGCGCCGGCACATATCGGTTCGCCGATGGCGAGGCCGTGCGCACGGAGATCAGCTGCAAGTACGACCGGCCGTCGCTCGACCGCATGTTCGCCATGGCCGGCCTGCGCCGCGACGGGTGGTTCACCGATCCGGCCGGCGACTTCGCGCTCGCCCTCGCCGCGCCCGCATGACCCTGGACCGCGACACGCTGCGGCACGACCTCGCCGCCGCGTTCGGGCTCGACCGCACCGCACCGCCCGACCCCCGCCTCGGACTCGAGGTCGAGGCGATCCCCGTGGACGCCGCCTCGGGACGTCCCGTGCCCATCACCCGCACGCTCGACGCCCTCGCGTCGCTCGGCTGGGCCCGCCGCCGGGGCGCCAAGTCGGGCGCCGACCAGCTCGAGCGGCCCGACGGCGCGCGGCTCACCTTCGAGCCGGGCGGCCAGATCGAGTACAGCACGGCGCCCCACGCCACCGGCACCGCGCTCCTGGCCGACGTGGACGACGCCTTCGGCGCGTTCTGCCGCGCCCTCGCTCCCGCCGGCCTCGCGCCACGAATGGTCGGCCTCGATCCCGACACCCCCATCGCCGAGGTGCCCCTCCAGCTCGACGCGCCCCGCTACCGGCGCATGGACGCGCACTTCACCGCGCTCGGGCCGTCGGGACGTCGTATGATGCGCCAGACCGCGGCCATTCAGCTCACCCTCGATCTGGGCCCCGCGCCGCTCGACCGTTGGCGCCTGCTCGGCCGGCTCGCGCCCATTGCCGCCGCCGTGTTCGCCAACTCCCCCGTGGACGCCGGCCGGCGCACGGGCGAGAAGAGCGTCCGCCGCCGCATCTGGGCGGAGCTGGACCCCGCCCGCACCGGGCTCGTAGCGCTCGGCCCCGATCCGGTGGCGGAATACCTCGCGTTCGCGCTCGCCGCGCCGGCGTTCCTCCTCGGCGACGACCCGGCGCGGGCCGAGCCCTTCGCGCGGTGGGTCGAGCGCGGCGCCACCCTCGACGACTGGCACGAGCATCTGTCCACCCTCTTTCCCGACGTCCGCCCGCGCGGCTACTTCGAGTTCCGCGTGGCCGACGCCGCGCACAACGTTGACCGGCAAGACACCCGCCGCCGGGGATGGCCCGACGCGTCGGGCGGGGGCGCTCAGCGGTACTTGCCCA
>JBJKPA010000015.1:0-2548 GCA_046706905.1 Gemmatimonadaceae bacterium | reverse complement strand
TCGGCATGCTGAACTGGATCTTCATGTGGTACGACCCGGCGCGGCACGGGGACGTGGCCGAGATCGGCAACGAGATGATCGATCTCGTGCTGCACGGAGTGCAGGGGCGCGCCGCCGCGGCGCGGTCCCCGAAGACCAAGACCTGACGACGACGGGCGTGGGCCCGAGGGTGGGATATGACGCAGTTCGAAGACGTGTGGATTCCCTACGGCGCGTACTGGAGCTCCCCCTTCTGTGCGTGGCAGGGAAGTTTCGCCAACCTGGCGCCGATTCCGTTCGCCGCCGAACTCACGCAGCGCGCGCTCACCGAGCGGCAGCTCTCGCCGAACGACATTGACGGGATGTGCCTGGGCATCACGGTGCCCAGCAAGGGATCGTTCTACGGCGCGCCCTGGCTGGCCGGCCTCGCCGGCCTGTGCCACGTGAGCGGTCCGACGATCCACCAGGCGTGCGCGACCTCGGCGCGGTGCATCGTCGAGGCGGCCCAGGAGCTCGAAGCCGGCGGCGCCACCGCGTACCTCGCGGTGACGGCCGACCGGACGAGCAACGGCCCGCACGTGTTCTATCCGAATCCCGCGGGCCCGGGAGGGACGGGGGATTCCGAGAACCTCGTGCTCGACAGCTTCGGCCACGATCCCTACGCGAAGAACTCGATGATCCAGACGGCCGAGAACGTGGCCGCCGAGAAGGGCATCGACCGCGCGTCGCAGGAGGAGATCACGCTCCTCCGCTACGCGCAGTACGAGCGGGCGCGGAAGGACGAGCCCGACTTCTTCGCGCGCTACCTGCTGCAGCCGGTCGAGGTGCGGCAGGGCAAGCGCGTGGTGGGCACGGTGGCGGGCGACGAGGGCGTGCACCCGACGACGGCCGACGGGCTGGCCAAGCTGCGCCCGGTGCTCGAGGGCGGGACGGTGACCTTCGGCACGCAGACGCATCCCGCCGACGGCAGCGCGGGCATGCTGCTCGTGTCCGGGCGCGACCGCGCCCGCGGCATGGCGCGCGACGGCCACGTGGACGTGCAGCTCCTGTCGTACGGGCAGGCGCGCGTGAAGAAGGGGTTCATGCCGATGGCCACGGTGCCGGCGGCGAAGCTCGCCCTCGAGCGGGCCGGCATCGGGCCGGACCAGCTCACCAGCGTCACGACGCACGTGCCGTTCGCGGTGAACGACGTGCTGCTGTCGCGCGAGCTGCCGATGGACCCGGAGAAGATGAACCGTCACGGTTGTTCGCTGGTCTGGGGGCATCCCCAGGCGCCCACCGGCATGCGCGCGATCGAGGAGTTGATCGAGGATCTCGTGCTGCAGGGCGGCGGCTACGGGTTGTTCACCGGTTGTGCCGCGGGGGACAGCGCCGCCGCGGTCGTAGTGCGCGTTTCCACCCGCTGATCGGAGGAGCAGGAATGACGACGACCATGCCCCGGTACTTCGATTCGAAGGCTCCGGAGAGCTTCGATTTCCAGGATATTCTCTACGAGAAGGGAGACGGGATCGCGAAGGTCACGATCAACCGGCCCGGCTCGTACAACGCCTATACCACCGACACGCTGCGCGAGCTGATCACGGCGTTCGAGGACGCCGCGTCCGACGACCGCGTGGGCGTCATCGTCTACACGGGCGCCGGCGACAAGGCGTTCTGCACGGGCGGCGACGTGAAGGAGTACGCGGCCGTCTACACCAAGCGGCCCCACGACTACTTCAAGTACATGGGGCTGTTCAGCCGCTACATCGAGTCGATCTTCCGCAACGGGAAGATCACGATCGCGCGGATCAACGGGATCGCGGCCGGCGGCGGCAACGAGTCGCAGCTCGCCTGCGACCTGGCCGTGATGGCCGACGACACCTACCTCGGCCAGGTCGGCACGGGCGTGGGGAGCGTGGCCGCCGGCGGCGCCACGCAGTGGCTCTCGATCACCGTCGGCGACCGGCGGGCCCGCGAGATGCTGTTCATGAACTCGCGCATCCCGGCCAAGCAGGCGCTGGACTGGGGGCTGGTGAACCGCGTCGTGCCGCGCGACAAGCTCGATGAGGAAGTGCAGAAGATGGCCCAGATGGCGCTCGACAAGTTCCCGGAGTGCACCCGCTACACCAAGCAGCAGGTGAACTACTGGAAGGAGGCCGCCTGGTTCTCGACCATCGGCCACGCCCGCGACTGGCTGTCCACGCACTTCACCACGCTCGAGCCCTACGAGGGGATGCAGGCGTTCGTCGAGAAGCGGAAGGTGAACTTCCGCGGGATCCGCGAGCGCATGCTCACCGACGAGACCTCCGAGTTCGTGTGGGGCGCCTACGAGAAGACCTGCGGGGCGTGCGGCGCCAAGGGCATTCCGTCGCAGTTCGACTACTGCGGCAAGTGCGGCGCGTCGCTCGGCTGAGCACGGAGACGACCCGATGGATATGGAACTGGCGGGACGGGGCGCATTGATCACCGGGGGCGGGCGCGGCATCGGAGCCGCGGTCGCCCGCGCGCTGGCGCGTGAGGGCTGCGCCGTCGCGATCGTGGAGCATTGCGCCTACGACGCCGCCCGGGCGCTGGCCGCGGAGCTGTGCGC
>JBJKPA010000014.1:0-2579 GCA_046706905.1 Gemmatimonadaceae bacterium | reverse complement strand
TTATTAACTATTACTCTTAATTCATGGCTCTCTCCAAGAGCGTGGCGCTGGGGGTGCTGGCCACCGGGGGGTGGAGGGGGGTGGTGGTGGCGGGGGGGGGGGCGGGGGGGTGGGGGTGGCCGCGCGGCCGCCGCGCCGCGTGGTATTATGGTATACTCATTCTGGCCGTGGCCGGGTTCGTCTGGTTCGCCCCCGTCACCTACGGCTGGCCCCTGTCGCAGCGGGCGTTCGATGTCCGCTTCTGGCTCGTCACCCGTCACTTCTGATTCGCGCATGATCCCCCCCGATTCCGCCGCCGCCCAGCGGTTGCTGGTCAAACGGGTCTTCCTCGACGCGCAGGTGTGCGCGCGGCGCGGATGGCTGCTCCATCATCCCGACGCCGACCGCCGGCCGCCCGGCCTGGGAGAACAGTTCCAGTTCGCGCAGGGACACGCCGTGGGCGACCGGGCGCGCGAGGTGTACGGGGCCGGCGTGGACATGCGCGGCCCCGCCACGGTGACCTGGATCGCCGACGGCCGCCGCGTGGTGGACGATCCGGCCACGCGCGTCGCCTACGAGGTGCCGCTCGTCGCCGGCCACGCGATCGCGCGCCCCGACGTGCTGCTGCGCGAGCAGGGCGGCTGGCGGGTGGTCGAGGTCAAGTCGGGCAAGACCGAGAAGACCGAGTACGTGGACGATCTCGCGTACACGGTGGCCGTGGCGCAGGGCGCCGGACTGCCGGTGACGGGCGCCGAGCTGGCGCTGGTCAACGGCGAGTGGCGCGCCGGGGGCGCCGAGCCGCCGCTCGTGCGCGTGGACGTGACCGAGGCGGTACTCGAGCGGGCCGCCGAGTTCGCGCTCCTGCTCGAGCCGACGTACGCCGCGGTCGCGGCGGCCGACGCGCCGGACGCCGTGCTCAAGTCGGCCTGCCGCACATGCGACTTTCGCGGCGCGCGCTGCTTCGTGGACGGGCCCGCCCATCCGGTGTTCGAGCTCCCCAGCATCCGGTCCAGGCGCGTGGACGAATGGATCGAGCGCGGGATCACCCGCATTCCCGAGGTGCCGGAGAGCGAGAAACTCACGCCCACGCAGCAGCTGCACCGGCGCGCGGTGGTGGCGAACGAGCTGGTGACCGAGCCCGGCGCGCTGGCCCGGCTGGACGAGATCGCCGAGCCCGCGGGGTACCTCGACTTCGAGACGCTCTCACTCGCCCTCCCGCCGTTCGGCGGCATGGCGCCGTTCGACGTGATCCCGATCCAGTACTCGCTCCACCGCCGCGCCGCGGGCGGCGGCACCACGCATCGCGAGCTGCTCGTGGATCCCGCCGACCCCGACGTCGGGGCATTCGCGCGGGACCTGCTGGACGCCCTCGACGGCGTGGGATCGATCGTCGTGTATTCATCGTTCGAGAAGCAGCGGCTCGCCTGGCTGGCCCAGCGCCTTCCGGGGCTGGCGGCCGATCTCGACGCCGTGGCAGAGCGGCTGTTCGACCTCCTGCCCGTGGTGCAGGCCGCCGTCGCGCACCCCGATTTCCACGGCAGTCTGTCCATCAAGCGCGTGCTGCCGGTACTCGTGCCCGACCTCTCGTACGCCGGCCTCGCCATCGGGGACGGCGAGAACGCCACCGGCGTCGCGGGCCTCCGCGCCATGGGCCGGGTCGCCGACGACGAGTGGGCGCGCTACCGGCGGCAACTGCTGGACTACTGCAAACTCGATACCCTCGCTATGGTTCGGCTGCACGAGGCGCTCCGTGCGCTCGCCCGATAGCCGGAACCGGTCGGCCCCCCGGGGGTAGCAGGGCCGACCGGCGCAGCCCACGCCCTCCTTCCCAACCGCTCATGTTTGTGCCTTCTCAATCCGCCTCCGGTTCGGCGCTCCGCCGGCCCCGCCTCCTCCTTGGCGGCCTGACCGTCGCGCTCGGCCTGGCCGCGCTGGCCGGTTGCGGCAAGGGGAAGACGGCGACCGCGGCCACCACGGCCTCCGACACGACCGTCTCCTCGGTGGCCGTCTCGCCGGCCACCGCGTCGCTGATCCTCGGCGACTCGCTCCGGCTCAGCGCCGTCCAGTACAACGCGAACGTCGTGATCGTCACGACCGACACCGTGAGATGGTCGACGAGCGACTCGACGGTGGCCACGGTGTCCGATTCGGGCACCGTGTACGCGCGCACCGCGGGCACGGTCACGATCACCGCCACGGCGGGGAAGGCCGCCGGCTCGGCGGCGATCACCGTCACCCCGCCCACCACGCAGCCGCTGGCGTCGCTCACCGACGTGGCGAGCGGGTTCTCGCACACCTGCGCGATCGGCGCCAACAGCATGGCCGTGTGCTGGGGCAGCAACGAGTGGGGGCAGCTGGGCAACGACACGACGGTGCTCTCGGCGCTGCCGATCGCCGTGTCCGACAGCCAGCCGTTCGCGTCGATCACGGCGGGGTACGCGCACACCTGCGCGCTGACCGCCGACGGCACGGGCTACTGCTGGGGCGACAACGAGTCCGGGGAGCTGGGCACCGGCACGACCGGTGGCAAGACGGGCACGCCGACGCTGGTGACGGGCGGGCTCCGCTTCACCATGCTCAGCGCCGGCTACGCGCACACC
>JBJKPA010000013.1:0-2893 GCA_046706905.1 Gemmatimonadaceae bacterium | reverse complement strand
GTGATGACCACCACCTGGTCGGAGTTCGCCACGGCGCGCTCAGGCCGATTCGAGCTTCGCGTCCACCGTCATCGGCACGGCGGAGAGCGCGCGGGACACGATGCAGCCGGTCTTCGTGTCGTCGGCGAACTTCTGGAACTCGGCGGCCGAGAGGCCGGGCACGACGCCGCGGGTCACGAGATCGATGCCGCTGATCGAGAAGCCGGCGTCGCCCTTGGTGAGGTGCACGGTGGCGCTGGTGGCGATCTTCGTGGCCTTGTGGCCGGCCTTTTCCAGCCCCGCGGCGAGCGCCATCGAGTAGCAGCCGGCGTGCGCGGCGCCGAGCAGCTCTTCGGGGTTGGTGCCGGTGCCGCTCTCGAACCGGCTGGTGAAGGAGTACTGCCCCTCGTACGCGCCCGAGCCGAGCTTGAGCGTGCCGTTGCCGTCCTTGAGGCCGCCGTTCCACTGCGCCTGTGCTTTGCGATCCATGAGTGTCCGTCCTCGGTCGTTGCCGTGTGGGGAGGCGCGACGAGTTCGCGCCCGTTGCGTGTTCGTGGAGAATAAACCCGTGCGCGAACGCCGGCGTTCCCCCGCGGGTGAACGCGCCCGACGCAACGCGGCCGCCCTCCGTGTGGAGGACGGCCGCGAAGCCCGCGCGAGGCGGGATGGGTGCTACAAGCAGCCCGCGAGCCGGGTCAGTGCGTCCTGAATCGGCGCCGCGTCGGCGGCATCGATGCGCCCCGTGCGCTGCATGGCGTCCAGCTCGAGGAGCATCGCCTGGATCTGGTTCCGCGCCGGCGTTGCGTGGCCGCCGTCGAGCTGTCTGGCCGCGGCCTGCAGCTTGACGATCAGCGAGTTGCCCTGTCCGGCCGCGAGGCGGCCGGTCTCCACCAGGTTCTGGAGCGCGACGATCGTGCGCTCGCGGAGCGCCCGTGCGGCATCGAGCACCAGCACGGCGCCCGACCGCGCGGCCGTCACGTGGTCGTCCGACACCTGGACGTTCACGGTGTACCCGCCCGCCGTGCAGTAGCTGTGCGAGAGCGCGAAGGTGTGGTCGGTGAGCGGGAGCGGCACCGCGCCGCCGCCGTCGCCGTAGTCCACGGTCGCCGTCCAGGGATCGGCCCCCGGATCGGTGAAGCTGCCGTTCACGGCGTACGGGCCACCGGGGAGCAGCGTGTCGGTGGGAAGGGGCGCAATCGCCGGCGCGACGTTGGCGATCTGGGCGGTGGTGCTGACCGTGTCCACGAGGCCGTCGTTGTCGGTGACGATGAGGCGCACGGCGTAGCTGCCGTCCTGCGCATACGTGTGCGAGACCGACGCGCCGCTGCCCGTGCCGCCGTCGCCGAAGCTCCACGCCCAGCTCACGATCGAGCCGTTGGGATCGACGGACCCGGCGCCGCTCATCGCGATCGCGGACCCTTCGTTCCCGGCGTACGGGCCGTTCAGCGCGCCGATCGGCGGCTGGGTGTTGCTCTCCACGGCGCGCTCGACCTTGTCGGGAAGCGCCGACAGCAGATCGTAACCGGTGAGCGCCTCCACCGAATCCACCGTGGTCTGGTAGGTGTGCCAGTCCACGTTGCGCACGCCGGCCTCGTTGGGCATCACGACGGCCACGACCTGGAGGTCGCGGTAGTCGTGGATGTCGGCCAGCCCCTGCCCGCGCGGCATGATGACGGCCACCTTCCAGGTGTACTCGGGGATGACGATCTTGCCCTCCCCCTTGACCGTGCCCTTGTTCCCCGCCGGGCCGACGACGATGTAGACCTCCTTGTTCTGGTTCTGCGCCAGGTCGCCGAGGTAGTTCTCCATCGCGGCCCACGGCCCCTGGTTCAGGTCCGAGGCCTGCGGCACGATATTCGACAAATAGTAAGTCGTGGCGTTGTCCAGCGTGCCCGCCGTGCGGTCGAAGCTGCGCGCCATGTGGCCGCGGTCGATGCCGTAGCCGGCGGCCGCGCCGGCGCCCGTGTAGTCATTGGTCGTGAGGTGCGTGAAGCCCGCCGGAAGCGCCGGATCCATCGTGAAGCAGTCGCAGCGGTCCACGTTCGACCCGAACTGCGTGGCGTTGAGGTCGTAGCTCACCCAGTTGGGCTCGCCGCGGTCGTGGTTGTACGACGTGGTGTACTCCGGCCGCCGCACGATGAAGTCGTCGCTCGGATCGGCGTCCGTCGGATCGCCGAACTCGGTGTTGTTGCCGTACTGCGCGGTCGGGCTCAACGTCGCGACGCCGGTGGGCAGCGAGTAGGTCGCCGTCGTGCCGTCGCCCGCCGTGGCGCGGAAGGTCGCCGTCCCGGCCGCCAGCGCATGCATCACGCCGTTGGCGTCGATCGTCGCGATCGCGGGAGTGACGGCGGTCCAGACGAACGCCGTGGCGAGCACGTTCCCGCTGCCGTCGTGGAGCGTGGCGAAGAGCTGGTCCTCGAAGCCCACGGGGAGGGCCGGATCGCTGCTCAGCCGCCCGGAGAAGGTGATGTAGTTCGGCACCGCGGGCGGCGTATCGGTCAGCGTCCCGTTGTCGGCCCGCGGCGTGCCGAGGTCCCCGTCGCCGAATGGCACGGTGGACCAGCCCCAGTCGCTGCCGTCCACGTCGGCGTGCGCCACGGCCGGATCGCGCAGGGCGCGCGTCACGCCGTTCACCATCGTCGCGGCGTTCTTCCACTGCACGGAGTCCACCAGCGCGCCGCCCGCGTCGCGGAGCAGCAGCCAGTCGGTGTCGTCCAGATAGATGGTGTTCGAGCCGGTGTAGTAGTTGTAGTCGAGGGTGATGCCGCCGTTCTGCGCCGGGTCGTATCCGCGGCCGAGTACGGCGTAGCCGCCCGCCGGCACGATCACGCTGGCCGCGATCACGTGGCTCGGCTGACCGCCCGAGGCGATGGTCCACCCGTTCATGTCGATGTCGGCGGTGCCGGTGTTGCGC
>JBJKPA010000012.1:0-2940 GCA_046706905.1 Gemmatimonadaceae bacterium | reverse complement strand
CCGACTCGCTGCGCAGCGCGATCGCCAGCTCGTCGGCCCGCGGCAGCTCCTGCAGGTGGCGCAGCGCGAAGTACTCCAGGAACTGCGGCGTGGTGCCGTAGAGGAGCGGACGCCCGAGCCCTTCGGCCCGCCCCACGACGTCCACCAGCCCGCGCTCGTGCAGCGACCGGAGCACGCCGCCCACGTTCACGCCGCGGATCTCCTCGATCTCGGCGCGGCCGATGGGCTGGCGGTAGGCGATGATGGCCAGCGTCTCGAGCGCGGCGGCCGACAGCCGCTGCGGGCGCGCGGCGAGCTGTGCGCGCTCGATGGCTTCGGTGTACTCGGCGCGCGTCAGGATCTGCCAGCCGCCGCCGAGCTCGACCAGCTCGACGCCGTGGCCGTCCACGTTGTAGTGCTCGCGCAGCTCCTCGAGCGCCGCGGTGACCGCGGCGAGCGGGGCTTCGCGATCCAGCTCCGCCAGGTCGGCGAGCGTGATGGGGCGCGGGCTGGCGAACAGCGCGGCTTCAAGCAGCTTGGCCAGCGGCGTCACGCTCGATCTCCACGTTGGCGAAGGGCCGGGGCTGGTAGACCCGCAGCTCGCCGGTCTTGGCGAGCTCGAGGAGCCCCATGAGGGTGGACAGCACGAACGACGGCTCGGTGCTGTGCTGGAGGATTTCGGTGAACCGGATGCGCGAGCGCAGCTCGAGCAGCGACCGGATCACGGCCACGGCGCCCGGCACGTCGAGCGGCCGCGACACGACGTCGTGGACCGACGGCCGGTTGGCGGCGCGGAGCACGCGGTCCACCGCGGCGAGGAGGTCGGACAGCGACAGGGCGAGCGGCGCGGGCGGTGGCGGCTGGTCGGGGGGCACGAACGAGCGCGCGAACTGGTTGCGCCGCTCCTCGCCCCGCCGCTCGAGCAGGTCCACCACCTCGCGCATCTGCTGGTACTCGAGCAGCCGGCGCACCAGTTCGGCGCGCGGATCCTCCCACGCCTCGCCGTCCGGGCGCGGCAGCAGCATCTGTGCCTTGATGCGCAGCAGCCGGGCGGCCATCTCGAGGTATTCGGCGGCGTCGTTGAGGCCCAGCGTCCGGATGCGGGCCAGGAACTGCTCGGCGATGCGCGCGATCGGGATGTCGTAGATGTCCACCTGCTCCTCGCGGATCAGCGAGAGCAGGAGGTCGAGCGGCCCCGAGAAGGCGTTGAGCTCGACGACGAACGCCGCCTCGCCGGTGGGCGATTCGAGCAGGAGCTGGTCGCCGCTCATTGCGGGGCCCACCGCTGCACGCCGGGCAGCACGAAGCCGTTCACCGCGCGGAGCATGAAGTCGGCGGCGTGGAACGCGGGCTGCATCCAGGCCGTGAGCAGCGAGCCGCCGAAGTAGAGGAGCACGATCAGCAGGATGATGCCGTAGCGCGCCAACGCCTGGTAGTGGATCGCCCACCGCGCCGGCAGCAGATACTTCATCACGTGCGAGCCGTCGAGCGGGGGAATGGGAATCAGATTGAAGGCGATGAGCAGCAGGTTGAGCCAGATGCCGTAGGTCAGCATCACCTGCACGATGGAGAACGTGCCGTCGAGCGCGGGCAGCGCGCGCCCGAGGATGCCGAACACGACGATCGCCACGGCGCACCCGACCGAGATCACCAGGTTCGCGGTCACGCCGGCCAGCGAGACGATGATGTCGCCGCGTTTGAACCGCTTGTAGTTGCGCGGATTCACGGGCACGGGCTTGGCCCCGCCGAGGACCATCTGTCCGTGCGTGGCGACGAGCAGCACCGCCGGGAGCAGCAGGGTCATGAACGGGTCGATGTGCTTGACCGGGTTCCAGGTGAGGCGGCCCAGTTGGAGCGCGGTGGGGTCGCCCTGGCGCAGGGCGGCATAGCCGTGCGCATATTCGTGCGCGATCACGGAGAACAGCAGGACCGGCGCGACGAAGAGGATGGTCTGGAGTGTTTGCAACGGCGGGGTGGATGCGCGGCGGAGGCGACCGGGAGGCGGACGCCGACGCGGGTAAGGTAGCGGAGCCGCCGAAGCGTGTCAAAGTGGTGTGGCATCACGACATCCGGGCCTTTTGGCGGCTTGACAAGGCGGTGCGGCCCACCTAGGTTCCTGCGTTCGCGCGACCGCGCGAGACCACCGGCATTTCTCGGAGAATTTCGTGCCCAAAATCGCATCCGCGAAGAAGCATATGCGGAAGTCCCGAGCCGCGACGGCGCGCAACCGCGCCCAGCGCGCGGCGCTACGGACCGCCCTCAAGAAGGCCAAGGCGCCCGGCGCCACGGCGGCCGACAAGGTCGCCGCGGCCAAGCTCGCCGACCGCGCGGCCCGCAAGGGACTCCTGCACCGCAACGCGGCGGCCCGCCAAAAGAGCCAGATCGCGCGCGCCAAGTAACGCCGGCGCCGTTTCGCAAAGTCGAAGGGCCGCGACGCGTGTCGCGGCCCTCGTCGTTTTTCAGGGAACCCTGATCGCCCTCAGAGCGACGCCAGCTCCGCCCCGCACCGCTCGCAGTACCACTCCGTGGGGTAGTTCATCGCGCCGCACTCGGCGCACTTGAGCGTCTTCGGCTGTTCCACCGCGCCCGATGGACGGAGCACGATGGGGTGGTTGCCGGTCACGTTCGCCGCGAACGGGCGATCGCCCAGCTGCTCGGGTTCCGGCGCGCGCCCCACGAGTCCCGCGGCGGCGTCCTCGGTGTCGTCGCGAATGTACTCGCGCTCCTGCGACGTCCGGTTGGCCTGCGAGTGGAGCGACTCGGCCAGGAGATCCGTCTGGCCATGCGTGATCTGCGGCCCCGACGGCTGCCGGGGCGGAGGCGGCGGCGGGGGCGGAGGCGTCAGATGCATCGGCGCGTACGTCAGCCCGACGAGACCGCCGAAATGGTCGCCGGCCTCGGCCCACTCCTTGATGTTGGCGCGCGCGGCGACGTTCATCGACCAGCCGCTCGTTCCGAACC
>JBJKPA010000011.1:0-10167 GCA_046706905.1 Gemmatimonadaceae bacterium | reverse complement strand
TTCTACTGGGAGTGGAGCCCGCAGGCGATCATCCAGCGCGGCGACACCGTGAGCGTGATGATCCAGCCCGGCGTCGGCGCCCTGCAGCTCACCTCGATCAGGAGCGATTGATCGTTCCGGCGCGGTGATCCGCGAGGCACGGCGCCGGCGGGATGCCGGCGCTGCGCGCCGCCGGTATATTCGGGCACCGACCACCCCCCGACGTGCACCGACCACCGGTAGAACGCATCGTGAAGCAGACGCTCCTCGCGGCGGCGCTCGCCCTCGCGTCGCTCGGATTCGCCCCGCCGCCGTCCCGCGTGACGGTCACCGGCCTCCGCGCCGAGTACCTCGTCGATCCGCTCGGCATCGACGCGCCGCACCCGCGGCTGAGCTGGCGCCTCGCCACCGACGTCCGCAACACGATCCAGGCGGCCTACGAGATCCAGATCGCGGCCAATGAAGCCGACCTCGCCCGCGGCCGCCACCTGCTCTGGAGCTCGGGCCGCGTTGCGTCGCCGGTTTCCGTGTTCGCCGCCGATGGCCTGCCCGCCGAGCGTTCCGCCACGCGCTACTGGTGGCGCGTGCGCGTCTGGACCGCCGCCGGTGACGCCTCCCCGTGGAGCGCGCCCGCCTGGTGGGAAACAGGGCTCCTCCACCGGTCGGATTGGACGGCGCAGTGGATCGGCACCGCCCCGGTGCCCGCCGACAGCGGGCCCACGCCGTCACCGCTCCTCCGCCACGACTTCACGCTCCGCGGCCGCGTCGCCTCCGCCCGCCTCTACGTCACCAGCCTCGGCCTCAATCAGAGTTTTCTGAATGGCCGCCGAGTGGGCGACGACGAGTTCACCCCCGGCTGGACGTCGTATCACCACCGGCTGGAGTACGTGACGTACGACGTCACGAAGCTGCTGCACGACGGCGCCAACACCGTGGGCGCCATGCTCGGCGACGGCTGGTACCGCGGCTACCTGGGGTTCAATCACGACCGCAACCTGTACGGCGAGCACCGCGCGCTGCTGCTGCAGCTCGACGTGCGCTACGCCGACGGCCGCACGCAGCGCATCGTGTCCGACGGCTCGTGGAAGACCATCGACGGCCCCGTGCGCTACTCCGACATCTACAACGGCGAGACCTACGACGCGCGGCTCGAGCGCGCCGGCTGGGACGCGCCCCACTACGACGACGCGTCGTGGGCGCCGGTCGCCGTGATGCCCGCGCCGGCGGCGAGGCTCGTGGCGCCCGTCGCGCCCCCGGTGCAACGGGTCGCCGAGCTCCGGCCCATCGCCATCACGCGCACGCCGAACGGCGAGACCGTGTTCGACCTCGGCCAGAACTTCACCGGGTGGGCCCGGCTCCGCGTGAGCGGAGCGGCCGGCACCGAGATCACGATGCGGTTCGCCGAGGTGATGGGGCACGACGGCAACATCTACACCGGCAACCTGCGCCTCGCCAAGCAGACCGACCGCTACATAATGAAGGGCGGGGGGCCGGAGGTGTACGAGCCGCACTTCACCTACCACGGGTTCCGCTACGTGGCCGTGCGCGGACTGCCCGCCGCGGCGACCGACTCCACCATCACCGGCATCGCGCTGTCGTCGGACCTGGAGCAGACCGGGACCTTCGTCACGTCGGACACGATGCTGAACGAGCTCCAGCACAACATCGTGTGGGGGCAGCGCAGCAACTTCCTCGGGGTGCCCACCGACTGTCCGCAGCGCGACGAGCGGCTGGGCTGGACCGGCGACGCCGAGGTGTTCGCGCCGACGGCGGCGTTCAACATGAACGTGGATGGATTCTTCGCGAACTGGCTGGCCGACGTCGCCATTGATCAGCACGCCGACGGCAGCCTGCCGTGGGTGATTCCCAACCCGATGGGCGGCGACAGCACCGACAAGGCCGGCACCGCGGGGTGGGGCGACGCCGCGACCATCGTGCCGTGGACCATGTACCTCGCCTACGGCGACCGCGCGCTGCTCGCGCGGCAGTATCCGAGTATGCGCGCCTGGGTGGACTTCGAGGCGCGCCAGGCGGGGGCCAGCGGCGTGTGGCGGCCCGGCTGGCAGTTCGGCGACTGGCTGGCGTACCACAGCACCGACGCCGGCTATCCCGGCGCGACGACGGGCACCGATCTCATCGCGACCGCGTACCTCGCGCACTCGGCCGATCTCGTCTCGCGTGCGGCGCGGGTGCTCGGGCTTACCGCAGAGCACGCGAAGTACGCAGAAATGTTCGAACGAGAACGAAAGGCGTTCGACAGGGAGTTCGTGACGCCGGCGGGGCGGGTCGGAGAGAATACGCAGACCGCGTACGCGCTGGCGCTGCAGTTCGACCTGTTGCCCGACTCGCTGCGCGCGACGGCCGGCGACCGGCTGGCGGCCGACGTGCGGCTGCACGGCGATCACCTCACCACCGGGTTCCTGGGCACCCCCAACCTGCTCGACGCGCTGACCAACACCGGGCACCTCGACGTGGCGTACACGCTGCTGCTGCAGCGCACGTATCCCTCCTGGCTCTATCCCATCACGCGCGGGGCGACCACGATGTGGGAGCGGTGGGACGGGATCGAGCCCGACGGGAGCTTCGAGGACCCGAGCATGAACTCGTTCAACCACTACGCCTTCGGCGCGGTGGGGAACTGGATGTACCGCACCATCGGCGGCATCGCGCTGGACGCGGCGCACCCGGGATATGAGCATTCCATTATCGCGCCCGACGTCGGCGGCGGTCTGGACAGCGCGCGGACGGCGATCGTGACGCAATACGGCACCCTGGGCTCCGCGTGGCGGCTCGCCAACGGGCAGTTCACGCTCGACGTGACCGTGCCGCCGAATACGTGGTCGTCGGTCACGCTGCGCCACACGACGCCCGACCGCGTGCGGGAGAGTGGACGGGAGTTGGCGGACGATCCGGGCGTGCGGGCCGTGCGGCAGGTCGGAGCGGACGTCGTGGTGGACGTCGGGTCGGGGGAGTATCGGTTCGCGGTCGAGTCCGACACTCACTGAACAGTTCCCGTACAGTCGCGTCGAACCGGACCGCTTACCTTGCCCGGCGCCCCCCAGGCACGCCACCACCCCGGACGAACGGCATACGGACATGGACCGCTTCGCGCGCGTTTCCCGCGTCGGCTTCGCGCTTGGCATCGTCTGGCTCGGAGTCATCGGCGTCGCCGTTCGCGACTTCTCCGCCGTGTGGGGCCCGCTGCCGAAGGACATGCCCGGCCAGACGGCGCTCGCGCTGATCTACGGGCTCGTCGCGATCGTGGCGGGCGTCGCGCTCCTCTTCCGGCGCACGGCGGCCGCCGCGGCCGTGACCATCTTCGCCTACGTCGGGCTCTGGTGGCTGGTCTACATGGTGCCGCCCGTCATCCGGGCGCCGCTCACCGAGATGACCTGGCTCGACGCGGGAATGCACGGCATGCTCCTCGCCGGCGCCTGGACGCTGTACGCCGAGCTGGCCGGCCACGGCTTTCTCGGCGACGCGAAGGGCATGACGACGGCCCGCGTGTTCTTCGGACTCTGCCTCATCCCCACGGGGCTGTCGCACTTCTTCTACACGAACCTCACGGCCCCGCTCATCCCGGCGTGGATCCCGTTCCATCTCGCGCTCGCCTACGTCACCGGCGCGTGCCACCTCGCCGCCGGGCTCGGCATCCTGTTCGGCGTGGTGCCGCGCCTCGCCGCGCAGATGGAATCGTTGATGCTCGGACTGTTCACCGTGATCGTGTGGATCCCGCGGGTGATCGCGGCGCCCACCAAGCCCGGGAACTGGACGGAGATCTGGATCTCCGCGGCACTCACCGCCGCGGCGGCCGTCGTGGCGGCGGCGAGTCCGCCCTCGTCGCTTGCGAAATCGTCCCGCGCGGTGCACTCGTAGTAGGCACGCGCGACCCACGCCGAACACCGGGGGACGATGTCGGGAGGCCACGAAGGGGAAGCCAGACGCACGCCGTCGCCGGTTCCGGCCATCGACCGCGACGGCATCGTCCGCATCCTGCGCGAGTACGTCGAGAGCCTCTTTCCCAAGATCTGCCCCAAGTGCGGGCGCCTCTATCCCAGCCTGCGCGACTACGTCGCGAGTACCGCGGCCACTGGCGCCGCGCTCTCGTACGACGTCGAGACCGGCGACTGGCAGCCGGCCCGCCCCCTCGGGACCTTCGCCTTCGCCCAGTGCGAATGCGGCACGACGCTCAGCATCACCACCGACCGAATGCCGCTCGCCACCCGCCACCTCCTGCTCGGCTGGGTCAGGGCCGACGCCGAGCGCCGCGGGGTGGATCCGCAGGTCGTGGTGGCCGAGCTGCGCGACACGATCCGCGGCGACGCCGGCGGACCGCCGCCCGGCGGGCATCAAGAACCCAGAGTCTGAACGGCAGACGATACGGACGAGGCCGGTACTGCAAACAACGCCAGGATGTGGGGGCCGCGGCTCCGAGATCTCCGCGCCGCAACCCCCTATCCCAATCGCTGTATCGTAGTACCCGTTGAATCCGGCAGTTGTCCGGATCATCTGCAGTTCCAGAAGTTCTTGATCCCCGCCCGGCGCGCCGAGCGTCCGAGCTACGCGGTGCGGAAGCGCCGCTGGCCGGCGTACCCGCCCGCCGCCGCCACCAGGCACACCACGCCGCCCAGCGCGATCGGCACCCGGCCGCCCGCGAGGTCGGCCAGGCGTCCCAGCACGGGACCGCCCACCAGCGCCGTGCCGCCCATGATCACCGTCTGGAGCGCCAGCACGCGGCCGTGCATGTCGCGGCGGGTGTCCACCTGCGCCACCGCGTTGGTGGCCGTGCCGTAGACGATGCTCGCCATCCCGACCACGACGATCGCCCCCGCGGCCGACGCCACGTTGGGCATCGCCGACAGCACGAGCAGCGCCATGCCCATCAACGTCGCCCCCACGATCGCGTGCTCCAGCCGCACCAGGTGCCGGTGCGCCACCAGCAGCGCGCCCACCACGGCCCCGCAGCTCGACAGCGAATAGAGGACGGTGAACACGACGTCGCTCCGGTGCAGGCTGTCGGTCACGAACAGCGGGAGCATCACGCGCAGGTTGAACGCGAAGAAGGTCACCGCGGCGAACATCGCGTAGCTGATCCAGAGGTCGGGGACGCTGAGCACGTAGTGCAGGCCCTCGCGCACCTCGCGCCCGGTGCGGGGCGGCGGCGGCCGGCGGTGCAGCTCGTCGCGGCGCATCGCCATCAGCGCCCCGATCACGGCCACGTAGCTCGCCGCGTCGAGCGCGAAGCACCAGCCGAAGCCGATCGTCACGGCGAGGAAGCCGGCCAGCGCCGGCCCGAAGATCAGCGAAGTCTGCACGAGGGCGCTGTACAGCACGATCGCGTTGGGGAGCACCGCGGGGGCCACCATCTCCGGCACGAACGACCGCCGCAGCGGATTGTCGAACGCCAGCACCACGCCGCCGGCCAGCGCCACGCCGTACAGCGCGGCCAGCGGCGGGTGGGGGAGGAAGGCCAGGACCGCGAGCGCCACCGACTGCAGCATCTCCAGGCTCTGCGTCCAGAGCAGCGCCCGGTGCTTGTCCGACCGGTCGGCCATCGCCCCAGCCCACGCCGAGAGGAACACCATCGGCCCGAACTGACACGCCGCGAGGACGCCCACCGCGAGTCCGCTGTGCGTGAGCCGCAGCACGAGCAGGATCAGCGCGACGTTGGTGAGCCAGTTCCCGCTGTTGGAAATGAGCTGTCCGAAGAAGAACAGCCGGAAATTGCGGGTGTGGAGCGCGCGGAAGGTACGGCCGGAGGCGCCGCGCGATGGCAGGGGAGGTTCCGGGGCCGGGGGCACCGGGGGGCTCGCATGGGATTCGGGCACGCCGGAATATCGCGCCTTCCGCGGCCCGAGCGCGACGCCCGCATCCGATGCGCCCGGCCAGCATCAAGAACTCGGGGAACTGCAGATGATACGGATGGTCCGGACGAAACGGGTACGGCAAACTACGCCAAGAAATAGGGGGCTGGGGCGTCGAGATCTTCGCGCCGCCGCCCCCCAATTCCAATCGCAGTTTCAATCGCTGTTTCGTAGTACCAGTCTCATCCGGGCAGTCGTCCGTATCATCTGCCGTTCCAGAAGTTCTTGATCCCCGCCCGGCGCAGCGACCGCTATGCGTTGCGCAGCGCGATGATCGGATCCACCGCGCTCGCCCGCCGCGCCGGCCACCAGACCGCGAGCAGCGCCACCACCGCCAACACCAGCGGCACGCCCACGAACACCATCGGATCGCGCGCCTGCACGCCGTAGAGGAAGCTCGCCAGGAACTTCGTGAGCCAGAACGCCGCCAGCACGCCGACCAGCACGCCCACCAGCGCCAGCCGCATCCCCTGCAGCACCACCATGTTCTTCACACTCGAACCTTCCGCGCCCAGGGCCAGCCGGATTCCGATCTCCCGCGTCCGCTGCTCCACCGTGTACGCCATCAGGCCGTAGATCCCGATCGCCGCCAGCAGCAGCGCACAGACGCCGAACACCGTCATCACCCACATGTTGAACCGCTGCCGCGCGGTCGAGTTGTGCACCACCTGGTCCATCGTCTCCACGCGGGAGACGGGGAGCCCCGTCGCCTGGAGCAGCGCCGCCCCGATCCTCTTCGCCAGCGGCATCGGCGGCGTCCGGGTCCGCACCACCCACGCCATCGCCGAGATGCTCGAGTTGAGCAGGTTCACCGCATCGGGTGTCTGCGCCTGCGGCACGTACATCGTGGGCTGCGGATCGTTGTTCAACCCGCCGTCGCGCGTGTCACCCACGATCCCGATCACCTGCCGCGTCGGATCGGCGTCGAACTGCTTCATCACGCCATGGCCGATCGTGACCTGGGCGCCGATCGCCCCGCCCTTGGGCCAGTACCGCTTGGCCATCGCCTCGTTGATGACCACCACGGGTGTCGCCGCGGCCACGTCCTGGTCGGTGAACGCCCGCCCCTGCTTCACCGGAATCCTGAACACGGAGAAGTAGCCCGGCGAGACGGTCATCCACGACGCACCGCCGGTGTACGGCCCGTTGGTCAGCGGACGCCCGGCGATCGTGAACGGCAGCCCGTACCCGCCCTGCAGCGGCACGCAGCACGTGGCGCTCGACATGTCCACCCCCGGGATCGCGTCCACGCGTCTCAGCCCGTCCTGGATGGCCAGCGCCACCGCATCGGTGGTCGCCCACCGCGGCCCGGTCAGCGACATCCGCATCGTGAGCACGTTCTGCGCGTCGAACCCCGGATCCACGCGCGACAGGGCCAGCGAGCTGCGGATGAGCAGCGCCGAGCCCACGAGCAGCACGAGCGCCAGCGCCACCTCGGTCACGATGAACACGCTGCGCGCCTTGTTGTGCTTGAACCCGGAGCCGGTGCGGCTCCCGCCCTCCTTGAAGCTCGTCGCGAGGTCGGTGCGCGAGCTGGTGAGCGCCGGGATGAGCCCGAACACGATGCCCGTGCCCACGGACAACAGGAGCGTGAAGATGAGCACGCGCCAGTCCATGTGCACGCCGCTCCCGTTGGGACCTACCCGCGGCAGCCCGGCCGTGTTCACCGACAGCAGGGCCCGGATGCCCACCGCGCCGAGCACCAGCCCCAGCACGCCCCCGGAGACCGACAGCAGCACGCTCTCCGTGAGGAGCTGCCGCACGATCCGCCCGCGCGAGCCGCCCAGCGCGGTGCGGATCGCGATCTCGCGCTTCCGCCCCGCGGCGTGCGCGAGCAGCAGGTTGGCCACGTTGGCGCACGCGATGAGCAGCACCAGCCCCACCGCGCCGAGCAGCACGTACAGCGTGTTGCGCACGCCGGCCACGAGCGCCTCGCCCAGCGGGATGGCGAAGAACGAGGCCCCCTTGCCGATGGCGTTCGGATAGAGCTTCTCATATGGAGCGGTCGCGTGCTCCAGCTCGGCGTTCGCCGTGGCCAGCGTCACCCCCGCCTTGAGACGGGCCCCGACCGTGAAGTACTGCCCCTGCGCCGTGGTGTTCGGGTCGAACTGGAAGGGGACGAACACGTCGGGGTTCGCCCCGAAGTCGCTCAGATCGAAATCGTCCAGCACGCCGGTCACGGCGTACGGCGCGCCGCCGATCGAGATGGACTTCCCCACGATCCGCGGATCGCCGTTGAACTGCTGCATCCAGAACGCCTTGCTCAGCACGACGAAGTTGCCGGCGTTGGGCAGATCCTGGGCGTCCGAGAACGGACGCCCCAGCAGCGTGCGCGCCCCGAACAGGGCGAAGAAGCCCGCCGAGACCTGCGCCGAGTGGAGCTGCACCGGCGTGTCGCCCCCGGTGTAGTTCACGAATCCGGTGGTGAAGGCGGCGACGTCCGACAGCACCGACGTCTGCTTGCGCCAGTACTCGAACTTGGCCGGCGCGCCGCCCAGGTTGCGCCCCTGCGGCGCGTGGACGCCGAGCAGGACCATGCGGTCCGCGTGGGGGAAGGGCAGCGGTTTGAGCAGGACCGTGTCCACCACCGAGAAGATCGCCGTGTTGGCGCCGATCCCCAGCGCCAGCGCGGCGACGGCGGCGAACGTGAAGCCGGGACTCTTGACGAAGAGCCGGACGGCGTGCCTGAGGTCCTTCAGGAGGGTTTCGAGCACGAGAGGAGGCCGGTGGCGGGTGACGGTGGGCGGCGCCGGGACATCTGCTTAGAACGTCGCATCCGGCCAAATGGTTTCTCCGCCCCACGGAATGATGCCGAGCCTCCCCGTTCCGCCTCGTGCCGTCGCGCCATACCGGCATCAAGAACATGGTGAACAGCAGATGATACGGATGGTCCGGACGAAACGGGTGCGGCAAACGACGCCGGGAAATAGGGGGCTGGGGCGTCGAGATCTTCGCGCCGCCGCCCCCAATTCCAATCGCAGTTTCAATCGCTGTTTCGTAGTACCAGTCTCATCCGGGCAGTTGTCCGTATCATCTGCCGTTCCAGAAGTTCTTGATCCCTGCCGGCCACGCCGGCCCCTGTGCGCGCGCGAAAACGGTGATGGCATGGGCGCCGCCATGGTATAGGCTGCGGCGAGGGATCCTTCACACGATGGCACAACCTTGACCAACTTGACCAACTCGCGGAAACCCGGTAGCTTCCCGATGTCTCTCTAGCGGGAGCTGACCGTGGGCAAACCCGTGAACATCTACGAAGCCAAGACCCGCCTCTCCGAGCTGGTGGATCTCGCCGAGAAGGGCGAGGAGACCGTGATCGCCAAGGCCGGGCGCCCCGTGGCGCGCCTTGTGCCGCTGCGCGCGGTGCGCGAGGCCCGCGCTCCCGGCCGCTGGGGACGCACGGTCACGATCGCGGCGGATTTCGACGCGCCCCTCCCCGATGAGCTGCTGCGGGAGTTCGAGGGGGGCGAGCCGTGACGCCACGCCGCGCACCACGCCGCCGCGCGGTCCGTGAGCGCGCGGCACCGCCGGAGCCTCGGCGGTTGCTCCTCGATACGCACGTCTGGCTCTGGTGGCAGACGGGCGACAAGCGGCTGGGCCGCGAGACCGTGCGCGTCATTCAGCGGGCGGCCGAGGTGCGGTTCAGTGCGGCGTCGGCGTGGGAGATGGCCATCAAGAGCGCCATCGACAAGCTCGTGCTCCCGCCCCACGCCGACGTCGAGGCCGAACTGGAGCGCGACGGATTCCAGGATCTCCCCGTGGAGATGGCCCACGCCGAGGCGCTGCGCGGGCTCCCGGCCCTGCATCGTGACCCGTTCGACCGGATGTTGATCGCCCAGGCGATGGTCGAGGGACTCACCCTCGTCACCGCCGACCCGGCGTTGGCGCGCTATGGCGCGCCGGTGATGGACGCGAGCGTCTGATGTCCTCTGCGCATCCTTGATCGCCGGACCGGTATCAAGAACATGGTGAACAGCAGATGATACGGATGGTCCGGACGAAACGGGTACGGCAAACGACGCCAAGAAATGGGGGGCTGAGGCGCGAAGATCTCTGCGCCGCAGCCCCCAAAAAGTTCCATCGTTGTTTCAATCGCCGTATCGCAGTACCGGTCTCATCCGGGCTGTTGTCCGCATCATCTGCCGTTCAAGAAGTTCTTGATGCCCGCCCGGCGCACCGGAACCAAACCGGCGCTACAGATCCCGCCGCTGGAAGTGCCAGATCGCGATCGCGAACGCCGCCAGCAGATAGACCCCCGCGTACCCCATCGCCAGCAGGCTCGGGATCGACACGTTCGCGAACGGCGAGAACGACAGCGACCCGCCGA
>JBJKPA010000010.1:0-3859 GCA_046706905.1 Gemmatimonadaceae bacterium | reverse complement strand
TCGAGCGGGTCCGGGTGGGCGAGGATCGGCGAGCCGGCCACGTTCGCGCCCCAGTCGGGGTGATCGGACCTCGGCAGCTCGAACATGAGATGCGGCAGCCACTGCACGGCCTGCGGTCCGATGCGCTGCTCCTTCGACATCATGTACGACATCGACCCGGGTGCCGGACTCTCCAGCCGGTGATCGGCGAATGCGGCCCGGATGCTGTCGAGGATCTGCCCCTCGGAGCGCCCGGCCAGCGCGAGCCGCGTTCTCATATAGAAGCCCGGCAGGACGGACCGCGCCCCGGGCGCGTTGTAGCACACCGGACTGCGATTCCTGACGTTCCAGAACCCGGCGCTGACGAACGGCGACGTCCACGACCGCAGGACCAGGCAGACGAAGCCGTTCGTGCCCTTCGCAGCCTGCTCGTAGCCGTGGCGCCCGAGCACCATGACCGTGGCGTCGTCCGAAATCCCTTTCGGCGCCGCGGTGCGCGCCAGCGCGACCTCGGCGGCGCGGCTGGCCATGAGGTACGGGCCGACGTCGCCCATGCGCGCCTGCGCCCTCGGGGCCTGGGCCATGACCGTCGGGGTGAGGATCGGTCCGAGCGCGAGCGTCGTGGCCGCCACCCGTGTCGCGAGGAGCATCATGCGCATGCACGCCTCCGTCGAAGGGACTCGCGCCATCACGGAACGCTGTCGTACGCCCAGAACAACCTCGGGCGTCGCGGCGGGGTCACGGCCGAAGGTTCCGGACTGTGTAAGGAAGTCGTAGCGGGTTTTGGCGACGCGTCTGCCGGGGCGGCGGCGGGGGTCCCGCGGTTTCAGCCACTCATCAGAACCGCATATACGAAGAACACCACCACGAGCACGAGCACGACGATCAGGAACGTGGGGACCGGGTACCTGTTGCCGCTCTTGTTGCCGGGCCCGCGCTCGATCCGGCGGCGAATGGCGATCGCGCGCTCCGCGTCGCGCTCGTGCACGGCCAGCACGTGGTGGCCCATGAACGGGTCGTAGTTGTCGTCCACGGAATGGACGCGAATCCCTTCTCGTTCGAGCGCCGCGCGGACCATCTCCGCCTGCGCGGCATCATGGGTGTGGAGGATCTCGACCATGAGGATTCCCCTGGGGCCGGGTTCGGACCGCTCACCGACCAATCTGCTTGCGCCGGCCCGGCGGCGCCATCCATACTGTCGCGAACCCCGAAGGGCGGGCCATTCCCGGTGACTCCCCGAAAACGGTTGCTCGGTCTGACACTCCTCGCTGCGGCGCTGACCGCGTGCAGCGGGAGCCGTTCGCACGGGGGTGACCCGGGCAACCAGCGGCTCGACCAGCTCGGCGGGGATCGCGTGTTCGCTTCCCTGCCATCCGGAGCCGTCGCGGCCGGACCGCTGCACCGGATCCCGGCGCGCTACCGCGCCCCGGCGTTCCAGGGGGCCGGGTGGGACGGCCCGGCGGTATCGCTCCGATTCACGAGCGCCGGGCCCGTGGATTCGGTATTCGCGTTTTTCGAAAAGAGCGCCGGTGCCGCCGGGTGGAGACCGGTGAACCGGAACGCGCTCGGATACCCCGAGACGTGGACCAAGACCTATCCGGACGGCGTCCGCGGGGATCTGTCGCTCGTCCGAATGGGCGGGCGCGCACCCGCCGCCCGACCCGCGACGTACGTGCTCAACGCGAGTTCCCCCGCCGCCGGCCCGTCGTGACGGTGGGAGTGGGAGCGCACGGCCTGACGTTCACCCTGAAGCCATTCCGATTGTCTCGGCCCGACGTGAGCCGTCGCTTCAGACCAGCGTCACCTTCACGTTGTGAATCGGCGGCAGCGCGTCGAACAGGCACTCCCATTCCTCCCCGCCGTCGCGCCCCATCCAGAGCTGCCCCGTCGTCGTGCCGAAATACAGCGCCGGCGTTCTCAGCTCGTCGATGTCCATGGCGTCGCGCTGGACCGTGAAGAAGGTCTCCTTCTTGGGGAGTCCTTTGGCGAGTCGCTGCCACGAGTCGCCCCCATTTTCACTGCGCCACACCGCCGGTGCGCCATCGGGGCACGTGCGCGTGGCCGGCGCGAGCGGCATCACGTAGACCGTATCGGGATCGTGGGGATGCACGACCACCGGGAAACCGAAGTCCGAGGGAAGCCCCTTTGCGATGGACCTCCAGGTGCGTCCGTAATCGTCGCTGCGCAGCACGCCGATGTCCGGACGCCGACCGCCGGGCCCGTCCCATTCGCCCCAGCCGCCGTGATTCTGCATGTACAGGCGGCCCGGCGCGTCCTTGTGTCCCACGATCTTGTGCACGCACTGGCCGAACTCCGGATACGGATCCGGGGTGAATCCCGCGCCGACGCCCGAGTTCGACGCGTTGAAGGTCTCGCCGCCGTCCTCGCTGACGTAGTGGCCGCCCGTCGAGATGGCGAGGTGCATGCGGTCGCCGTCGCGGAGAATCGTGTGCAGGCAGAGTCCGCCCGCGCCGGGGTGCCATTTGCGCGAATGCGGGTGATTGCTGATGCCCTCGACCATTTCCCACGAGTCGCCGCCGTCGCGGCTGCGGAACAGCGAGGCGGGCTCGACGCCGCACCAGATCTCGTTGCGTGCCTTGCCCGGCTCGAGCGCCCAGATGTTGGCGAGCGCGCGACCATCGTCCTTGGGGAATGCCGGCGCGGACTTGGTTTCCTTGAACGTCTTCCCGAGATCCGTCGACCGGAGAACCTTCATGCCGAAGAACGGATTGCAGCTCGACGCGTAGATGCGGGGGGTGCCGCGCGTGTCGAGCATGCTCGAGTAGACGGGGACGCCCGTCGCGAACGGGCCGCGCAGCGCGAACTTCCGGCGCGCCTTCGCCGACTCGGCGACGAAGAGTCCCTTGCGGGTTCCGATGGTGAGGATCACGCGATCGGGCATCGTCAGCCTCCTGAGACAGCGGGAAGGATCGTCACGACGTCGCCCGCCGAGAGCGCGCAGTCGAGGCCGCCGAGCTCGCGCACGTGGGATTCGTTGACGAAGACGTTGATGTGACGGCGAACGGCGTCGGTCTCGTCGCAAATGTTGACGTAGAGCGCCGGGTACTCCCGCGCGATCTCCGCGAGGACCGCACGCACCGTTCCCGCGGAGATGTCGAGCACGCGCGCGTTGCCGCAGTACGGGCGCAGGATTTCCGGAACGAAGACTTCGACGCCGATCATAGCTGGCATATGACCCGCCAATATAGTCCGTCCAGACGGCGCGGCGGAATAGCGCCGGTCCGCCCGCAATCAGGACAGGCTGGACTCCTGATCACCCCCCTCCATCCCCATGCCCCCGGCCTCTCCCGTGGCCGCGGCCAACGCCATGCGCCTGGCGACCGTCGGATCCGGGACGCAACCGGTAGTCATACCGCCGGTCGGCGCCGATCCAGCCATGATCGTCCGGTGGAAGGAAGTAGCGATCGTGGTATCGGTAGATCTCCACGGCCCGGCTATCCGGGACGGGATGCGCGTAGTAGCCGCCCTGGAACTCGTACACGGTGACCGGCGTCCAGAGCATGAGGCTGGTGCGCCACTGGCCCACGCGGTCCGCGGCGTAGAGTCCAACCGTCAGCGGTCCGACGACCGGCGTTCGCTCCGGGTAGGCCCGAACCCGGGTGAAGTCGTCGTGACTCGGCCGGTCTCCATAGTCGTACCGGCGGTCGTAGCCGACCCACGCGGCGGCGTCCGGCGGCAGGAAGTAGTCGCCGCCATAGGCGTACACCTCGGTGGCCCGGGCACCGCGCGCGCGATGGCGGTAGTAGCGGCCATCCGCCTCGTACAGCACGACCGGCGTCCAGTGCCGGTAGTCCGCACGCCACGGGCCGTACCGTTCGGCCGAGTAGGCGAACACGGGAACCGGCGGCCCGAGCTGCGC
>JBJKPA010000009.1:0-14723 GCA_046706905.1 Gemmatimonadaceae bacterium | reverse complement strand
CTCGTGGCCATACTCCCGTCCGCGATGGCCGCGTTGAGCCTGACGACAGGGATCTGGTAGAGCCCGCTCATGCCAGCGCCCGCATGTAGGCCATGCTTTGCAACCCGTAGGCGACAATCAACTCGATGAGCACGCCGTCGAGGGGATACAGGCCGCCCCCAACCGTCAGTGTCTGAGTGCCGAAGGCGGTCAGCGCCGACGATCCGGTGGCAAATGATCCGAGGCCGCTTCCCACGTCAATCGCGCATGCCGGGGCGGTCGTCATATTCTTAAACTGGGCGACTTCCTCCAACACCGATCCTGCCGGAAGCGCGGCGCTCGGCTGAGAGGGTGTAGCCCCGTCATATACCCGCGCCGACAACCCGCGACTTCCGTTTGAAAACAGACCGTCGAGTGATCCCGCCGCCACCGTTCCAAGCTTATAGAAGGCGGGTGTCTTCCCCAGCGCTCCCGTCGCATCCGCGTGCCACGGACGCGCCACCTTCGCATAGACCGTTAAGCCACCAGCGGCATCAATCGCGGCAGGCGTGACAGACGCTGGAAGCGTGATCGTTGCCGAGTCGGCGTTTCTCGTAACCGTCGCGTTGGTCGTGACGATGGGCGAGGACGGGTAGGTGGCGTTCGCCTCAAAGCCGATGTAGTGCAGATAGGCGGTGACGCCGGTCCCCGAGGCGCCTGCCGGATAGACGCGCAACGCCCGCGCGTTCCCCGCTTTGCCTGTTCCCGTGGAGGTGCCAGCCGTCGTGAGCCAGAGCTGCACGACCGCGCCGCCATTCGGCCCCACGCCCGGCCGGAGATTGGCCCATGCGCTCGTCACGGTCCCCGAGGTCGTCACGACACCCGTGGCCCACGTGTAGGTCACCGTCCCGAGGACCGCCGCCGCTGTGCCGTCGTAGACCGTGACCTGCGAGACCGTACACGTCCCCTGCTCCACAAAGATTTGCGGACAGTCCAGCTGCGCGTTGACGAAGGTCCCGATGGTCTGCGTCAGGTAGCCGCCCGACGCCGTGATGAGGTTCGCCGTCTGGCCGTTGATGATGCTGGTGGCCGCAGCCCCCACCGTCAGCGTGCCGCCGACAGTGTAGTACGTCCCGCCGCCGAAGACGCACGATCCCAGCGCGCTATTCGTCCGCTGGGACTCCAGCCGCGTCCCGACTGAGCCGCTCGCGTAGTCGTGGTCCGCGACCCGCTGCACCCCGGTCCCGGCCGACTGCCACGTATACGTGGCGTCCCGGTACAGCGCCGTGGTGGCCCGGGTGAACGTGCCGCCCAACGCCGCGACCGAAGTCCCCGGCTGTAACCGGAAGACCCACTGGTTCTGCTGCCCCCAGAGCAGACTCCGGAGGGCCGGGATCATGCGAGCCCGCTGAGCGCGAAGGGCGACGGCGGCCGCTTCCGCGCGCCCTCTATCGGCATCCCAGCCCCCATCGGGCCGACGTGGGTGGACGGAAGATCGGGATTGCGGTAGCCTTCGCGCGGCATCAGGGACGCCAGCGCGTGGGCCGCCGGGACTCGGTTGGGCTGCCCCGGACCCGTCGGCGCCGGGGGCCGCGCGTCGTGCCGCATCGTCAGCGCCATGTCAGTTCACCAGGAAGGTCAGCTTGACCGTGAAATTCTGCCCGCTGGCCGGCGTCGTGCCGGTCATATTGACCAGTTTGCCGTAGATCGCCACGTCCGGCGCCAGCGTCAGCACCGGCAGCGGCGTCCCCGTCCACAGCCCCTTGGCCCCCGTCGAGTTGGTCGTGTCCGCCGCCTCTGACACCGCCGGGAAGCTGATCGTGCCCAGATCGTAGGCCGCGTTCGCGTAGTAGGTCGCGTCCGGCGCGTTGTCCGCCGGGATGATGACCGTGTTGCCGGTGCCGTCCCCGGCCACGACCGTGTACAGTGTCAGGTTGTACTGGGCCGTCTCGGTCTTGAGGTCGGTGTAGAGGAGCCCTTTCACCAAGAGCGCCGAGCCGCCAGGGTTTGAGGTGACGCCCTTGTCGGAGTCGCCCTGGCCCGCGACGTTCCCGAAGGTCATCAGGACCGTCGTCGTCGCCGAGTTCGAGACCACATCGCCCGCCGTGTAGGCCGTGGTGTTCGCCGGGCGCGTGAAACTCGCCGTGAACGTCAGGAACTTGCCGCCGATCTTGACGCGCTCAATCGGTTCCGGCTGCGGGGCCTGCACATTACCGAGTGCCATGGGTCGCTATCCCCAGAGGGTGCTAGAGTAGGCGCCGCTGAAGCCGCCGCCGATCCCGAATGGCGTTATCAGCGGACGCAACGCGCGTGGACCGCGCAGATGCTTCCGAATCGCCGTACAGACGTTCCCGTACCGCTGTTGGTACTGCTGGAGCAACGTGTCGGCCAAGGGGACGTTCTTGCCCGCGTTCCGGCTGAACTGCGAGGCCGCGAGGATCGGGACCAGATACCGCGCCGCGGGGAGCTGCAGCACCGGCTGGACCGTCCCGCTCATGCGCTGCGGCATCGCCACGCCGTACCAGTACAGCGTGCCGTCCCACGGCACGTTGTTCGGCATCCGGATCGTGTCGCCCTCGTCCAGATAGTCGATCCCGGGCACCCACGGCGCCGCCGGCACCGACGCTTGATCCTGGTAGACCTTCCCCATGAGCGGGAACAGCGGGTACCCGTCGGCATCCGTCCCGAACGTCCATGTGTAGCCGCTATCCGCCGTGGTCATAGCCGTGAGCGAATACGGGAAGGCTTGGGGCGCGACCGTCGAGAGATCCAGCACGAGTTGCTGCTGGGCGTCGGCCAGGTACTGGTACTTGGTCGTGTCCGCAATCGCGTCCCCGGACGCCGGCCGCCCCGCCATCTCGTTGAAGAGGGTGAGGAGGTCGGCGCTCTGGTACCCGCTCCCGGCCATGGGTTAGGCCGCGCCCACGGCGAGCGATTCCGCCGCCAGATTGGCCTTGTGCTCGGCCCACAGCTTCCCGATCTCCGCGAGCGACAATTTCCGGCCCCGACACTCCTTCACGAAGTCTGCGTAGGAGATCGCCGACACCTCGAAGGCGGCCACCGACGGCTGGAGCCGCGCCCACTCCGCCGCGCGCTCCTTGGCCCGTTCGGCCACGCGCGCCGCAATCGTCTCCAGCGCGCCCGTCGCGTGCCCGACGACGCCCTGATGCAGCAGCGCCTCCAGCGCCGCGTTCTCCGAGGCGCCCGGGACGCCCAAGAGCCACGGGTCCTCGGCCTGCGCCGACAGCGGGATCTCGGGCGAGAGCGGCGGCAGCCCGAAAATGTCCTTCAGTTCCTGGCTCACGACGCCCCCGACCTCGGGGAGGTCCCAATGCTCCTTGATCGCCGCCTTCCGGGCATTCGCGTACCAGGCCGCCGTCATCCCCGACAGCTCCGAGGCCATGGCGTCATAGTCCCAGCGGAACGCCCGCGAGAGATCGTTCGGGAACTTGGCGAACCGCATGGGCGGCAGCCACGGCGGATTGTGGCTGGTGCAGCGCATCTCCTCGGTCGGCCGCATGTTCTTGAGGTCGGCCTGCGCCTCGAACTCGCGCCCGTGCTGATCCGTGAACGGCCCGTGCCCGGGCCCGCACCAGACGCGCTTGTCGCGCTGGGCCTGATTCCCGGACGCGCCCATGCCGGTATTGAGGATCGCCTGCCCATTGGGCAACGCCTGCTTCGCCATACGCTCCCGCTCCCTGTGAGAGTTACCAGCTCACCGCGACCTGCGGGTCGCGGACGAAGTTCCCCGTCTCCAGCCAGAAGGCCAGCCGCTCCTTCGCCTTCGCCGCCTCGCCGTCCAGCATGATGAGATGGTCGCGGGCATCGGCCCGCGTGTGCAGCGACATCGCCATCTCGGTCGCTGGCGTCAGGAACTGCTCGATTGCCGCCAGTTCGGCGACCCGCAGCTCCCGCTCGTGCCGTTTCCGGTCCGCCACGCGTCCCGCCGCCCCCGCCAGGTCCCGCACCTCGGCCGCCCGGTGCTCCCGGCGCACATGGGCCAGGACGCGCTCGTCCAGCGGGCACGGCTGCAAGAACGGCGGCGGGGGCCCCGGATCATCCTCCGTGGCCTGCCGGTCGGCCCATGCCGCGTAGGCGCGCTCGAAGGCCCGACGCCCGATCGGCGGCGGCGTGGTCGGCTGGTGGAGGGCCGACAACAGGTTCTGCTGGTCCGGCGTGAAACTCGCCGGATGGCCCCCGTCCTCGCCTTGCAACACCCACCACGGGCGGCAATAGGCGTCATGGGTGCGCCAGAGGCCCCATTGCACGTCCGAGACGTAGTCGCAGCGGTCCCAGGGGTCTCGGCTCGACGGCGGCCCTTTCGCCATCTCGTCCAGACATTCCTGCGCCGTGAAGCCGGGCGCAACCGGCTGACTCCAATGCTCGGTCAGGAACCGATGCGGCGTCGCCAGGTAGAGCACCCACCGCTGGCCGTAGCGATACCAGACGGGCACCGCGTAGGCGTGCCGGTCGGAGACGGGCGAGGCCCGACGGAGCGCCGCCTGCCACTCCGCCGGGAAGATCGGGTCCCGCTCCTCGCCCACCCGGATCGCGGTCATGCCGTGATCGCCGTGCCGCTCATGTCGCCGATCTTGGCCGCCACCAGCGCGCTCGCCACGTTCGTCGGCGACAGGTTCGCGCCCCCATAGAAGTCGAGGTAGACGGCGTTCGGGACCACGGTCCCGTCATCCAGCGCTGTCGTGCCGCCAACGAAGTCGCCGGTCCCGGTGGGGTTGATGAGCACCGCGCCGATGCACACCGAGCCGTCGGGCACCGTCGGGACTCCCACGTCGGTCAGGGCCGCCAAGGCGCCCCCGACGAAACTGTTGGTCTGGGTCGTGCCGTCCCACAGGAAGAACCACGCGCCCCATTTGGCGTTGGTGACCGTCCCGGCCAGCGCCGCCATATCCGCCGCCGCGAGTTTGGCGAACGTCTGCGCCGCGCCGGCCACCGACAGCAGGCAGTACACGGCGTTGGCCGACTTGACCAGCGCCGAGGCCGACCCGTGAATCACGAGGCCGGCCGAGTTGAGCGGCTGCGAGAGCGTTCCGCGCCGCAACGTTTCGGCGTCGTCCACGCCGTTGTTCTGCTGAATGATGCCCTGATGCCACGACCCCCCGCTCGGGCGGGTGAACACTGGGCGCGTGGCGACTGTCGTCCCTGCCATGTGAGTCTTCCTCGGTATCGGTCGGAGGGCCGGGCGCCCGGCGGAAGTGCCGGGCGCCCATTCCTCACATGGTTACTGCTCGGTGAGCGCCGTGCAGGCCGCGACCGCCGCGCGGTTCGTGCAGGCGTGGAGCCGGGCGTGGTTGAGCGCCGCAGCGTAGCGGTCCTGGTTCGGCAGCTTGTCCACTTCGAACAGGTCGGGGCCGCCGTCTTCGCTCGGGAGATCGCCCAGTTCCAGCTTGGTCACGACCTCGGAATCGTAGCAGAAGGCCAACGCCGGAGGCGCCAGGAGCGAGGTCTTGACCTCGATCCCCTGCGCCTTGAGGTTGCCGTCCAGATCGAACATCGACGTGTTGGTGTAGATGCGGGCCGCGCGCTCGGCGTCCGTCGCGTCGTTCAGCACGCCGTTCGACAGGATGAGCGTGTCGGGCTCTGTGCCGCCGTAGTTGTTGATGTACTGCTGCATCTTGCGGAGTTTGACGAACCCGAACCGGCCGCCGGACGTATCCGTGTAGGACGCCCAGTTCGGCGCCGCCGAGGTCGCCAGCCCGTGCAGGCTGGACGACTGGGTGATGTCCAGGAGCCCGTTCGGCCACAGGTTGAGCTCGGTGCCCGCCTTGGTCGTGTCGATGACCGAGTTGAAGAACACGATGGGGTCGTTCTGGGTCCAGGTCGAGGACCCGCCGGCCGTGGTCACGTTGATCGTGCCGGCCGAGTTCGACACCGAATTGACCGTCCCCTGGCCGTTCGTCACGACGTCGTTGGAGTGGATCGGCCCCACCACGTCCAGCCCACGGAACAGCTGGGCGGCGTAGGTTAGTTGGTTCGGGGTCATCGTGGCGTTGGTCGCCCCGAGGAGGGTGGACCCGTACGGTGCCCGGAGCGGGACGTCGGTCGTGGTGACCGTCGTGGTGGCGTCCACGAGGGCGACGGTGCCGGTCGTGTACCCGTAGGTCTGCATCCCGTACTTCCGGCCCATGCCCTCCAGGACCTTCTTGGCCGCGTACCAGTTCATCGCCAGCACCTCGCCGGGCTTGGCGAAGCGGTCGTACATGCGCCCCAAGCCCGTGAGCCCGAAGCGACTGTTGAACTGCACGAACGACACCGTGCCGTCCTGCGGTGCCGGGACGGTCATCGTGGACTCGTACCCGCCGTCCGGGATCATCTGGCCGGTGTTCGAGAACAGCACGTTCAGGATGAGCCGCATTTCGAGCCCCGAGGGAATGAGGCCCGGCGTCATCTTCATCTTGCGGAACCACTTGAGTTCCGGCGTCTGGTCCTGGAGCGCCGTGAGCATCCCGGTCTGCGTCTTCTTGAACAGCTGCTGGAGCGCCGCCACGGTGTTGACGGTCGCGCTATTGCCTGCGATAGCCATTTAGCGAAGCGCGCCCGTTGCGCGCCGAGTGAGGGTGACTAGAGTTCGCCGCGCAAGGCGGCCTGCACTTCGGGTGACATGATGCCCTCGCTCAACGAGTCGTCCCAAGAGGCCGCGCGCATCTTCCGGCGTGGCGGGTCCGGCTGCACCGTCACCGGCGCTTTCGCCGCCGGCTTGGGCGCGACCTTTCCCGTCTGCCGCCCCTGCTGCTGGCCCTGATTGAACCTGGCCGCCGCCCCGTTCGGCGCCCCCGCTGGCCCCGCCTGCTGGCGGAGGAGCGTGGCGAAGTCGGGATCCAACACCAGCTCGCCCGGCCGCAGGAGTCGGCCCGTCGCCGTGTCGCGCTCCCCGCGCTGGGCCGGCCGCGTGTACCGCAGCACTTGCCCGGCCAGGAACTGCTGGCGGTCCGGCGGAAGGGTCACCTGCAACTGCTTGGCGAGGGCCGCCACGATGGCCGGGGCGCCCTGCTGGATGGCGTCCGCCGTCGGCGGCGCGCTGGGGGTGGCCGAGGGGGAGGACAGGAGCGGACCCGCGACCTTCTGGAACTGCTGCCGCACCTGCTGCTCCGCCCGCAGTTGCCGGTTCTCCACTTCCACCAGCAGACTGCGATAGGCCTGTTCGTTGAGCCTGACGTTGCCCTGCTCGTCCGACGCGAGGAGGGACAAGAGGACTGTGGGGTCCTTGATCCGCTCCCCGAGGATCTGATTGCTCACCGCCTGCTGGGCGAGCGCCACGCGCAGCATCTCCACGGCGGGAGCGCCCTGGTAGGTCTGCGGTTGTCCGTTGGCGTCGGGAAGTTGAAATTGGACGATCCGGTCGAAGGCCTCGGATTGCTGAGAGAGGGCCTGGACCTCGCGCTCGGCCTGCGTCGCCCGCTGCACGAACTGCTCGAACTGCGGGACGGCGGCCTTCGAGACGTAGATGCCTTCCTCGGGCACCACATACACGCCATCCATCTGGCGCGCTTCGCCCCCGTCGTCGTACTGGAACGGGGTGAAGGTGGGCTCAGGCTCGGCCGGCGTCTCGCCGTCGGAGGGCCCTGCCACTCCTGCCTGCGTCTCGCCGTCGTCAGCCGTCTGATCAGCACCGGATACGCCTTGCGGCTCCTCGGTCGTGCTGCCGTCCGGCGGCGTGCCGTCGTCTGGGCCGGCGTCCCCAGGCTCCGCATTCTCTGAGAGCGTCTGCTCGATCAGGGAATCCAAGCCCGGAACGACCTCGGACCCAACGTCCGCCACGCTTCCTTCGGTCGGAGTCATAAATACCGATTTCCTTGGAAAAGGTCAAGAACGTCTTGCGACGGTCGCCCTCGGCGACCCCTACAGATGCTTCACGTTGGCTGGGAACGGTTCGGTGCCCACGCCCCACGCGCCGTTCGTCACCTCGGTCCAGCCGTCGGGGATCGTCATGGCCGCCTCGCATTGATGCGGCGCAACCGCTGACGCGCCTTGGTGATGTGCTCCGGGAGCCCGGTCAGGCCCTTGCTTGCTTGCACGAACTCAGCCCCCACGCGCGGCTTGACGCCGGGCACGCGACCCTCGGCGGCGGCGTACATGAACCGGCGCTGCGCCTGACTGACGACCGGCATCCTACTTGCCCCGCGCGTTGATGCGCTGGAGGGTGGCGTGCGCCTGCCCGATCTCCGGGAACTTGCGATGGACGGCCGACCGCACCTTGGCCTTTTCCTCGGCGTTCCCGTGCTGCGCTACCCGCGCGAGCGCGTTCCGCGCGTGGGAGGCGTTCTCGATGGGGTAGCGTCCTCCGGGCAACGCGAACTCGGACTGGGGCATGGCCTTCCGTTCTTGGGTTGTGAGCTTGCCCATGGGCATATCCTCGGCTTCGGGGTGAGGGCCCTCGGCCATGCGCGGCTCCGGGTCCATCGGGGACTTCGGGGGTCGGGTCAGCCGGAAGGCGTGCCCGATATGATGTTGCGTCAACGCCAGGTCGCCGTCCTGCAAGGCAGCCATGGCGGACTGGAGATGGGCCTGCGCGACGTGCGTCATGGGGCCACGCTCCGCTGATTCAGGGCCTGCAACCGCTTGGCCGCCAGGGCGAAGTTGGGCGCGGGCGGCGCTTTCCGATGCTTCTTGCCCCCGCGCTTGCGGCGCCGCCTCGGGTGGCGCTTGGGCTCGGGATCGTCGTCGCCCTGCCGTTGCTCCTCGGCCTCGAACGCGGGCGATTCGGCCGCCTCGTGCGCCGCCGATCCGTCGGGCGCCGTCGGGTCCTGTGCGGTCCACATCGATCAACTCCCCATGACAAAGGGTTGGGTCGCGCCGGAGGGCCCAGTCTGGCTCTGGCCTCGGCCCGGCGCGGTCGCGGCCGAGGGCATTTGGCCGGAGACGCCCTGGCCGATGTCGCGGGCGATGTCCCGCATCACCCGCTGGCCGACCTTGCCCAGGAACTGCTGGTAGCTCTCCGCCCCCAACGCGCCGCCGATCACCCCCGCCTGCTGCACCATGATGACCGTCTGGATGGCCTGCGTGTACCGCTGGTCCAAGAGCTGGCGCCAGAGGGGGTCGGCCGCCGCGTACTCCGGCTGCATCATCGTCTCGGAGAGTTGCTTCATCCAGACCTTGGCGATGTCCGGCAGTCCGTCATTCGGGCGCGGCGTGAAGGGACTCCAGAGCGGCGGCGGGGGCGGGGGCGGCTGCGGGGCCTGCGGCGACGGGCCGACCGGCTGGCCCGTGGCCTGCGCTTGTTGCGCCTGCGCCTGGTAGGCCTGCAGCTGCTGCTGGTAGGCTTGGGTCGCCTGCGCCGTCGCGGCCTGCTGCTGTTGCTGCTCCGCCAGTTGCGCCTTGGCAGCGTCCAGCCAGCCGTCGGGCGGTCCCTGCAACCACGCGTCGATCTCGCGCTCAATCGCCTTCTCGGTCGGGTCGGGCGGCAGCCCCAGGTCCCGCGAAATGCCGCCCAGGGCAATCGACCCCGCCACATCGGCCGGCATCCACTGCTGGGCCTGCGCGTAGGCCACGTACTGCGCCTTCCCTTCCGGCGTCATCATCGTGCCGGTGCCCGGCGCGAGCCCGATATGCTCGATCCCCGCCAAGTCCTCGCCCGTCCACCACTTGGCGTCCGCCGTCATCTCGTCGCCCGTGAACCGCAGCAATTGCGGCGTCCGGAAGTACGCCTGCGCGATCTGGAGACAGATCTTCCACGCCCGCGTCTTGGCGCCGTTGTGCTCTTGCTGGATGCCGGAAAGCCCCACCCGCGCCTGCTGCACCGTGATCTGCTTGGCCACGCCGGAGACGGCCTGCGTGGATTCTAGCCCCGTCGCCGTCGCCCCCAGCGACGCGGCCGAATCTTGGGCCTGATACAGGAACTCCACGGGCCCGATCACGTCGCTCAGGGTCGGGAACTGCTCGTAGTGCGGCTCTTGGTCGGTGGGGTTGAGGAGGATCGGGCGGCTCCGGTCCATCCAGTCGTCATCATCCACGGCCGTCGTGGAGCGGAGGAACACATGGGGATGCAACCGCTGGTTCAGGGCGTCCAGGTACCCCGCAATGAGCGTGGCCGTGGCCTCGGAACTGCCCGCGAACCGCGCCTCGAACGGCCAGCCCATCGGGTCCAAGCCTTGAATGTCGGGCGTCGGCGTCTCCTGCACGACCGGGATGTCCCGGCACCGGAGGTCGGTGCCCTTCTTGGGCATCTGGACCGTGTAGGCCAATGTCTCGCGCTTGAGGACCGTGCCGCCGTTTGCGCCCGACACGTCCAGCCAGAGCCCGTGCGGATACTCGGGGCAGTCGGCCACGTACACGCGGTACCAGTACATCCGCCGCTGCATGAGCGGGGACAGGCTCCCGACCTCGGCCAGCGCTGGACCCGCCACGCCGTCCGCGATCCCGCCCAAGAACGCCGACGGCACAATCATATACGGATAGGGCGTCCGGAAGCTGGCGAGTTGCGCCAGCTGCTCGGGGCTCATGCCCTGCGCCGTCTCCCACGTATCGACCGCCTCTTGCAAGGTGCAATACTTGAGGAGAATCACGGCCTTGGCGTGCTCGGCGCGCTGGGTCGGCGGGAAGACCCGGACCTGCTCGCGGCGCAGCTTATGGCACCGAATGCCCGGCAGCCACACGCGGTCGGCGTCCGCCGGGTCCTCCACGAACTGGTTCTCGGCACTCACGTAGCGCAAGATCGGGTCCACGGCGTCGCCCTGGGGGCCGCTCGACACCGGCTGCCCTGTCGTCGGGTCCGTCGCCACGGGCGCGGTCATCGGCTGCGCGGGGTCGGTCGCCTGCGGGTGCGCCAGGATCTGGTAGGGCTGCCACCCGCCCCCAGTCTCCGTTGGCTCCAGTTCCGTGAAACTTGACGTGGCCGTGAGCGCGTTCCGGAGGCTCCAGCGCCAGTGCTCTTGGCCGTTCAGGCCGGTCGGGCTCCAGAGCTGCGTCAGGAACTCATTGGCGATGTCGGCGGCGGCGTCGGCGGCCGTGGCATCGACCGGGGGCACTGCGTCCGGCCTCGCCGGGTCCGCCTCCATCATGTCCACGACCTTGTTGCACAGGTCGTTCGCCTTGTTGGGCGTGGCGGCTGGGTTCTCGCGCACCGACCGGCCCGGCGGCTGCTTGAACTCCCAAATGGCCTGGTTCGGCGTTTTGTTGTAAACGAGACGCCCGAAGGGGAAATTGTCGTCCAGCGCCCGATGGTAGAGGTCAATCGCCCAGCGATTGCGGGCGAGCCGGTCCTGCGAGCGCACGAGCGCGTCCACGGCCCGGAAGACGGTCTTGTCGTCCGCCGTTTCGAGCGTCGGCGTCTCGGGGGGCTCTTGGCCGCGCACGAGCTGGAGCGGCTGCGGCTTCCCCTGCGGCTCCGCCCCGTCCCCCAGCGTCTCGCGCCGGGGAATCAAGGGCAACTGCTCCAGCGCCTGCTGGTAGCCGGACGGCATCGCGGTGGAGTTGCCGGGGATCGCCATTTAGACCGCCGCGGCGGGAGTGTACGAGTCCACCGGCGCCGACCACGTTTCGGAGGACTCCCAGCGGGTCATTGCGCCCGCGATTTCCTCGGGCGATTTCCCGTCGGCCTTGAGGTCCCGCGCATAGGCCCAGAGATACGCCCGCAACCCTTCGTCCCCGCTCGACTCCCGCACTTGCTGCTGAATCGCTTGCGCCACCAGGTCCGGCGTCCGGGGGGCGGCCGGCGCGGGCGCGTGCGCAATCGGCGCCGCGCCCTGCATCTTCATCGCACACACCGTGGTCGTGAGTTCTCCACATTGCCGCCGGAGTTCTCGACACTCGGCGCGCAACTCCGCGACCAGCGCCTGCGACGCCTCGTATGTTCCACGGGGAACCATCGGGAACCGCATCTAGGACCTCCGCCAAAGAGCCACGGCTAATGCCAGCGTGGACAATATGACCGAAAGCCCGGAAAGCACAAGCGCGAATCTGGCACCGACGATGGCCGGGAGCGCCGCCGCCTGCGCCAGGCCCGACGCCTCGCCGACCGTCGCCTTGGCGGTCTGGGCCTTTCGGTAGGTGCTCATGGCAAGTGCCGCGTGAACGGGACGCGCCCGTCGCTTCGGTGCCGCTTCGCCTGCAACCGGTCTACGACTTCGGCCAAGGACCGCGCCCGCTTTTCCGCCGGCACGAGGTGCCCGTCCTTAATGCGGCCCTCCAAGGGGATGGCCTGGTCGGGCAATTTGAGGTCCGGGAGGCGCCCCGGCACGTGGACCCGGTGGCGGGTCGCGATGCCGTGCGAGACCATATCGGCGCCATCGTCGCCGCCCAGCCCGTTCTGGTCCGCGTCCACCTTGAGGGGGCGCCGCACGTCGTTCGGGTCGGGCACGATCTCCCCCAACTGGTCGAACACGCGGAGCGTGCCCGGCGTCCGCACGAAATAGCAGCGCGCCCGGCCGTTCGTGACCTTGAGCTGCCGGTTGACCGCGCGCCCGCGATTCACGGGGTCGGGGTCGGCCCGCACGCACCGAATGCCGTGCTGCGCGAAAATGTCGGCCGTGGACTCGCCCGAGGCCGTCCGCGCCCGCACCTTGTTGAACGTGTCGTGGCCGGCATAGCACTCGGCGAGGCAGTCGGCCGGGAGTTCGGCCCGAAAGGCGCGCGCCATCTCGTCGTCTTGCATCCGGCGGACCCAGACGGCGTCGAGCAGGTAGTCGGTGCCGTCTGGATCGGTCGCCCACGCGCCCATGACGGCCCAGTGGGCGTAGCCCCAGTCGAAGCTAGACCAGCGCGCCCAATACTCCGGCAGCGGATCCGGCAGCGCCGCGCGGTCGATCAGGTGGACGGCCGGGTCCAGCGTGTCGTAATACGCGCCGGTCAGCGTCTCCCAGTCGCCGACCACGAACCGCTTGTACTCGGCATCGGGCATCTCCTCCCACGCCTGGCGCTGCTCGGCACTAATGTAGGGGTTGTCGGCCGCCGTGGACGGGATAAACGCATACGGTGCGCGGAGTTGGCCCGCTTTCCACGGCGCGTAAAACCGCCGCCGTGGCCAGCCTGCGCACGGGTTGAACGTCGCGAGGACATAGGGCGGCGGCTGGGACCCGCTCGGCACGATCCAGGTGCCGGCCCGCTCGATGCACTTGATGAACGTGCGCTCGGCCAGCTCGTCGCCGTCGTCCAGCAGGAACCCGTTGGTCTCGAAGCCGTGGAAGCGCGAGAGGTCGGGGTCGCGGTCAATGGACTCGCCCACGAAGTGAATCTCGGACCCGTTCCGGCAGACCGCGTACCACTCGGCACGATTGAGGCGCCCGACGAAGTCCCCGAACCGCTCGGCCAGTTTCTCGAAGCTCGGGATCGTGGAGTCCTTGAGCCGTTCCAGGTCCTTCCGGACGATATGCCAGCGGGAGCGGGGATAGATGCGGGCGAGGGCCAGGATCGTGGCGAGCGAGCCCCATGTCTTGGTCCCGCGAATGCCACCCCCGAATCCGATGAGGCGCACCCCCTCCGTTTCGACGGCCTGCCAGAGCCGGTCCTGCACCGGCGTAGCCTCGAAGGCCAGCGTTTCGTTGGGGGCGAGGGCGACGGTCAGAAGGTCACCTTTTTTCCGCCGATCACGGCGACTTGGAGGGTCAGGGGCCGGTCGGGGTCGCCCGTGAGTTCGTGCTGGGTGCCGATGCCGTACTTGGCGAGCGTGTCGATGGCGCGAATGCGTTCGGCGGCCGTCGGCTCGACTTCGCACGGCCCGGCGAGGGTGGCGAACTGGGACTTGAGCGACCCGTCCGCGATCGCTTCCAGCACCCCGAGTTGGCGACTGGCAGCCTCGCGCATCCGCTGGCGCACCATCCGCACGTCACAGCCGGCCGCGATGGCCTTCGCGGAGACGCGTTTCGCGGCCTTCACGGGGTCGATGCCGCGTGTGGCGCCGAAAGACGTTGCGGTCGCGCGCCTTGGCATGGTGGGAGAGTATAGGGAATCGGGCAGAATGACGCAAGAGGGAACCGAGAATGACAAAATTGTCATGAAAGGAAAGCTTGCCTTAGGCGGAAAGGTTGCCTATTGTTCTGGTGTCTGAAGTTCACCCGTCACGAAGGAGTTGGACCATGCAGACCATTACGCTACGACTCGCGCAGTATCAGGCGATGTTGCAGGCCTCAGCGAACGACTGGGAAGACAGCACGCCGCCGACGGTGGACATCGCAGACGCCGCGATCTTCGTGCCGGTGCCGACGAGGGACGGGCGACGGTTGGCCGTGGTCGAGTTGCCGACCGACCTAGTCTGGCAGCTGGACGCATGACCCTCGCTGACCGCCTCCGGGCGCTGATCGAAGCGTCCGGCATGAGCCAAGCGGCCTTTGCGGAGCATCGGTTACGGCGGTCGCCGAGAACGCTGCGCTACTGGCTGGCCGGCGGGAAGATCCAGAACAAGTACGACCGGCAGTGGATCGAGGCGCAGTACGCGGCGCTTGACAAACCCGCAAGTTCCGATAGCGTCAATCCTTAGCGCATTCCTTGGAGGTCTGTATGCGCACCGAACTCGTGACCATCTTGGCGGATTCCGACGCGAACGCCGTCGAAACGTTGCTGTTCACGCTCCCCGCCCGTTCTAGCCACTTCGGTCCCCAGGCCTACTGGGAGGACTGGAAGGCCGTGAACGCCCCGCAGAAAGCGTCTTGGCGCGAAAGCGAGCCCTTCCAGCGGCCCATGAGCTGCATGTGCGAGAAGTGCGAGGTCCGACCGGGGTACTGCTATCAGGCCGGGAAACTGGTCTGCGAGGAGTGCGCGTAAGAAAGTCCTTGCGCTTTTCTCGGCGCGGGTGAGTATTGCCCGGTGCCTTGACG
>JBJKPA010000008.1:0-11022 GCA_046706905.1 Gemmatimonadaceae bacterium | reverse complement strand
GCCATGCGCACCCCCCCGCCGCCCTCCCCGCCCCCCGCCCCGCTTCCCGATCCGCCGCTTCCGCCCATCCCCCGGAACACGTCCTCCATCTCGACCGTGCGCTCCAAGAGCGCCAAGCGCACGAGGAGCATCTCGACCAGCACCTGCTGCTGGGCGCTCTTCCGGAACTGGGGCTCCAGCTCGGCGACCGCGGTGAGCATGCGCACGAGGTCGCCCGCCGAGAGCCGGCCCACGCGCTCGTTGAGGGCGCGGCGCGCCGCCTCCGACACATCGGGCGCGGCGCCGCCGAGCGCGATCGCGAGCTGCGCGCGCAGCATGTCGGCCAGCCCGTTGAGGAAGACGCCGAAGTCCACGCCCGCGTCGGCGATCCGCTCGACGAAGGCGAAGACGTCGCCCGCCCGCCGCTCGGCCACGATGTCGAGCAGGGCGATGAACTCGTCCTCGGCCACCAGTCCGAGCGCTTCGCGGACCCGCGCCGCGGTGAGTGCGCCCTCCTCCATGGAGAGCACCTGATCGGTGATGCTGAGCGCGTCACGCATCGAGCCGTCGGCGGCGCGCGCGATCATGAGCAGCGCCTCGGGCTCCGATGTGACCTGCTCCGCCTTCAGGATGACCTCGAGGCGGTCGCGGATGTCGCCGGCGCCCATGCGCTTGAAGTCGAACCGCTGGAGGCGGCTCAGCACCGGGGCGGCGGCCTGGGCGATCTTCTGCGGCTCGGTGGTCGCGAACACGAACACGACGCGCGGGGGCGGCTCCTCGAGGATCTTGAGCAGCGCGTTCCACGCCTCGCGGGTGAGCATGTGCGCCTCGTCCACGATGTAGACCTTGTAGCCCTGGTCGCCGGAGGGGGCATACATGGCCCGCTCGCGCAGCTCGCGGGCGTCGTCCACGCCGCGGTTGCTGGCGGCGTCGATCTCCACGACGTCGAGCGACGCCGCGCCGCTCCAGATCCGCTGGCACGAGGCGCACTCGCCGCACGGCTCGCCGTCGGGGCGCTTGTTCTCGCAGTTGAGGGCCATCGCCAGCACGCGGGCCAGCGTGGTCTTGCCCACGCCGCGGGGGCCGCAGAGCAGATAGCCGTGGGCCACCCGGCCCCGCGCGATCGCCCCCTTGAGCGTGTTCGCCACGTGGGACTGCACGGCCACGTCGGCGAAGGTCCTGGGGCGGTATTTTCGGGCGAGGGCGATGGACACAGCCGGTGGGTCGGTGAGTCGTTGAGTCAGTACGTCGGGAGGACATGCGCAATCTACAGCGCGACCGAAGCGGCGAAAGTAACCGCGCGCACCTCGTCGAAACGACGCGCGGGCGGCACCTCCCGTGTGGGGAGATCCACCGCCCGCGCAGTGTCCCAGACCTGACGAAGCGACGCAAGACACCTCATGCCGCTGCTGCCTTCGGGGCCCTGACGGAGTTAGAAGGCTCGTGCCCTCCGGGGCCTGGGACCCTACAAAGTTAGCCGGGCGCGGAAGCCCCCTCAACCCACGCGGCGCGCCCGCCGCGGCTCATGCCGCCTTGGCCAGAGCGGCCGCCAGCACCTCGGCCGCCCGCGTGTCGTCGGCCGCGGAATCATCCAGGGGCGTGACCGCGCGGATGCGCGTGGCCGACCAGGCGGCGAGGAGCACGCCCTCGGCCGCGCAGGCCTTGACCACGGGGGCGGCGGCGCGGCCGTCGGGGAGGTCGACCATCACGATGTTGGTATCGGGGGGCACCACGGCGGCGCCCCCCGCCCCGTCCACGATCTTCGAGAAGGCGCGGGCGTTCACGTGGTCCTCGGCCAGCCGCTCGCGGTGGTGCTCCAACCCGTACAGCGCACCGGCGGCGATGATGCCGGACTGGCGCATGGCGCCCCCGAACCGCTTGCGGATGCGCCACAGCTCCTCGGCGCCCTTGGCGGAGGTGGCCACGGCGGCGCCGATCGGGGCGCCCAGTCCCTTGGAGAAGGCGACCATGACGGTGTCGGCGGTGGCCGCGAAGTCCTCCAGCGGCACGCCCGTGGCGACCGAGGCGTTCCAGAGCCGCGCGCCGTCGAGGTGGACGGGGAGCCCCAGATCGGTGGCGAAGGCGCGGATGGCCCGCATTTCGCGAAGTGGTATGACCTTGCCGCCGGCGCCGTTGTGGGTGTTCTCGACGCACACCAGGCTGGGGGCGGTGACGTGGCGGGCCACGGGGCGGACCACGCGCCGCATGTCCTCGGCCGTGGCGACGAGCCCCGACGGCCGCACGGGGCGGATCTGGGCGCCGCTCAGCGCCGCGGCGCCCGCCATCTCCCAGTGGATGATGTGGGAATCGTCGTCGAGGATGATCTCGGTGCCGGGACGGGTGTGCAGGTTCACCGCCGCCTGGTTGGCCATCACCCCGCTGGGGAAGAACAGCGCCCGCTCCTTGCCCAGCAGCTCGGCCACGCGGCGCTCGAGGCGCAGGGTCGTCGGGTCGCCGTCGCGCTCGTCGTCGCCGACTTCGGCGTCGGCCATCGCGCGGCGCATCTCGGGGGACGGTCTGGTGACGGTATCGCTTCGCAGATCGATCGGCGTCATGGGCGGGGAATGGGGTTCACTCGGTGAGCGCGGCGCGCTGCAGGCGCCGGGTGCGCCTGAGCTCGTACACCTGCCCCACCTCGCCGCCGAGAATGAACACGATCGCCGAGTAGTACACCCACACGACGACGACGATGATCGCGGCCAGCGCGCCGGTGTACACCGTCTCGGCATTGAAGTGGAGCAGGAACAGGGAGAACAGCAGCTTGGCCACCTCGAACAGCACGCTCGTGAACAGCGAGGCGACGACGGCGGTCTGCCAGCGCACGCGCCGCGCCGGCAGGTAGCGGTAGATGGCGAAGAACATCACGAACAGGAAGCCGAAGGCGACCAGCCGCCCGAGGGCGTACTCGAGGCCGCCCATCACGTCCTGCCGGATGCCGAACGCCCGCAGCAGCTCCACGCCGCGCGACCGCGCGATGGCGAGGTAGGCGGCGATCACCGCATTGCCCACGAACAGCACGCTCGCCACGAGCGTCATCTTGATGTCGAAGATCTTGCCCTCGATGACGCCGCGCCGGGTCTCGATGTCGAACACCTCGGCGAGCACCGTGCGCAGCGACGCGAACAGCCGCGTGGACAGGAAGAGGAAGATGATCGCGCTCCAGATGCCGAGCGAGTGGTGGGCGACGAGCGCGTCGTCGATCACGCGGTGCACGAACCGGCCCACGACCTCCGCCTGGCCGGGGAGCATGCGGTCCACGACCTCCATGATCTCGGCGTTGGACATCGCCGGCGAGAGGTTGAGCACGAACGTCACGCCCGACACGAGCGTGATCACGAACGGAATGGAGGCGAGCAGGATGTCGAACGCGACGCCGCTGGACAGGAACAGGATGTTGTCCTCGTAGGCGTTGTCCCACATCCGCGCGATGTAATCGCGCACCGTCCACCGCAACTCGGCCAGGCGGGGGTGCCGGGTCATGGGCCGGGATGCGGTGGACGGGAGCCGAGGGCGTCGCGACTATGCTTCGCCGTCTTCGGACGCCGGCGCGACGCCGGCGCGATAGGCCGCCTTGGCGGCGCCGAGGCGCCGTTCGAGGTCCTCGCGCGCCTGATGCGCGGCGGCGCGGCCGCTGCCCACGGCGCGGGTGACCTTGGTCTTACCCCGCGTCACGGCGGCGCGGGCGGAGTCGAGGCCTTCCTCGACGCGGGCCCGGGCCTCGTGGTACGAGTCGTCGGCCTTGTCGCGCAGGTCCTCGGCCATCTCCTGCGCGCGCAGCCTGGCCCGCCGGCCGCGGCGCACGAGATCGCGCCGCGTCTCCTCGCCCGTCTGCGGCGCGAACAGCAGCGCCACGCCGGCACCGATGGCGAGGCCGGCCAGGAACGGAACCACGCCCGGTCCGGATCTCTCGATCACGATCTGGCGATCGTCGGAATGGGTGGTGTCAGTCATGGATGCCTCCCAGCAAGGGTGAGGGGACCGGCCGGGTTCACTCGCCGGCGTCGGCGTCGTCGGGCGCCGCGGCCACGCCCGCCGGCGCCACGTCGGGCGACGGCCGGTGCATGGCGGGCGGCGTGACGTAGCGGGCCACCATCCCCGCCGTGTCGCCGATCGCGAGCTGCTCGAACAGGAAGCCGAATTTGGCGTCGTACTCCTTGGCCATCGTCGCCTTCGCGTCGTCCGGCAGATCCCAGAGTTGCCGCTTGAACGGACCCAGGGCCTTCTTCCGGGTCTTGTAATAGAACTGTTCGTCCGAATCCGTCGGCTTGCGCTCGCCCTTCGCGTGGACGTCGAGCCAGGCGTAGATCTCGTCGCGCAGCGCCGCCGGCATGTGGTCGTACAGCATGTTCTGGAAATTCGTCGCGAGATGGATCTCCGCCGTCTCGCGCTTGGGGAAGTTGTGGAACGCCGAGTCGGGCAGCGTCGAGGCGCCGTGCTGCACGGCGCCCGACAGGCCGTACTGCTCGCGCGCCACCTTCGAGAGCTTCTGCAGCGTGTCCAGATCCAGCTTGACGTCGGCGATCGACCCGTCGGCGAGCACCACCCCGCCGTGCGACGTGCCCGACTGGACGCTGATCTTGGAGACGCCCGCCATCCCGGCCGGCTTGGTGCGGTTGAAGCCGTCCATGTAGGCCTGCAGCTCCTCGACCGTGCTGTTCGCGGTGCCGACCTCGCCGATCTCGCCGCCCACCGAGATCGTCACGCCCTCGGGCTCGGCGCCGCGGACCACCTTGAGGATGTCCACGCCCACGTCGTAGTTCAGGCGCTGCTGCTCGTCGAGCGTCGGCCTGGAGATGTCGACCAGCGTCGAGGTGTCGATGTCGATGTTGTAGAAGCCGGCGTGGATCGCCTCCCGGGCGAGCTGCTTCACGGCCCCCACCTCGCCCTTCGCGTCGGCCGCGTACTTCTTGGCGTTCACCTGGAAGTGGTCGCCCTGGATGAACACCGGCCCGCGGAAGCCCTCGCGCATCGCCGCCGCCAGCATCACGGCCACGTACTCCGCCGGGCGCTGGTCGGTATACGCGATCTCGGATCGCGCGATCTCGAGCAGGAAGGCCCCGGCCCGCATGCGCACCGCGGTGCGGAAGATCGACCGCGCGGTGTCGTACGCCATGCCGCGCACGTTGATCGCCGGCACCGTGAACCCGTGCACCTCGCCGCGGCCGCGGGCCATGTACAGGTCCTGGATCGACGCCGGCTGCACGCCCACCGCCTGCCCCAGCTCCCAGAGCATCCAGCGCGCGTGCGCCTTCTCGCCGTCGTCGCCGAACACGGCGGCGCGGGCCAGGCGGTCCATCCCGGCGCCCGCCAGCGGCTTGGGGTCCTGCACCTTCACCCGGCCCCCCGCCACGGTCACCGCGGCGCCGAACAGGCCGTTCAGATTCTCGAAATTGTCGGACATGCCTTCCTCGTGGCCGGCCCGGATCGGCGCGTTCGCGCCGTCCAGCGCCGGAAGTCGGTCTGTACTGTGAAGTTGGCCGATCTTGCCGGCCGATTCAAGCCGTCATTACACCGAAGCGTCGGGGTTTGGCTTGGGCAGCGTCTCCCACTCGCGGCGGGCCGCCTCGGCGTCGGCCCGGCCCAGCATCGCGTACGTGAACTGCTTGCCCAGCTCCACCCCCGGCTGGTTGAGCGCGTTGATGCCGTACAGCTGGCCGGCGTAGATCGTGGCCACCTCGAGCATCATCATGAGGGCGCCGACGTGCCACTCGTCGGCCTCGTCGAGGTGGATCGTGAGGTTGGGACGCCCGCGGCGGGCAAGCGCCCCCGCGGTGGCGCGGCGCTCGATGTCGATCAGCTCGCCCAGGTGGTGTCCGCCCAGGTAGGCCAGCTCGGGCACGTCCTGGTGCAGCTTGGGGATCTGGACGTCCACCGGGTGCGCCCCGATCTGCACGAAGCTCACCGTCTTGTTGGGCGTACCTTCCATGAAGAGCTGGACCTGGCTGTGCTGGTCGGTGGCGCCGTGGGACGCGATCGGCGTGGGGCCCACGCCGGCGTCGCCGGGCGTGCGGTGCTTGCCCAGGCTCTCCGCCCAGAGCTGCACGAACCAGTCGGACACGTCGCGCAGCGGATCGGAGTACGGCATCAGGACGTGCAGCCCGCGGCCGAGCTGCGTGTCGGCCAGCCACTGGAGCACGCCGAACACCGCGCCCGGATTCTCGCGCAGCGTGGCGGTGCGGCACCGTTTGGCCATGTCGGCGGCGCCGGCGAGCAGCGCGGTGGTCCGGATGCCGAGCAGCGCGGCGGGGAGCACGCCGACCGGCGACAGGACGCTGAACCGGCCGCCGACGCTGGGCGGGATGTCGAGCGCCGGGATTCCCTCCTGGCGCGCGATGTCGCGGAGCGCGCCCTTCTCGGGATCGGTGACGAACACGAGGTGTTCGCCGGCCTTCGCGCCCAGCGCGTCGTTGAGCGCGCCGCGGACGATCAGGTACTGGGCCATGGTCTCGGCGGTGCCCCCCGACTTGGAGATCACCACGAACAGCGTGCGCGCCAGGTCCACGCGTCCCATCACGTGGGCGATCGTGCCCGGATCCACGTTGTCGAGCACGTGGAAGCGCGGCCGGCCGCGGCGCTCCTTCTTGGTGAGCGTGTTCCAGTCGCGCTCGTTGAGCGCGGCGTGGAGCGCGATGGGACCCAGCGCCGAGCCGCCGATGCCGAGCAGCACGAGGTCGTCGAACTTGCCGCGCGCGGCCTTGGCGAAGTCGCGGCACTGGTCGTGGAGCGCCTTGTCGCGCGGCAGCTCGAGGAAGCCGAGGGCGCCCGTCGCCTGGAGATTCTTGACGGCGGCGTGCGTGGCCGCGAAGTCGTGCTGCGCGCCGGCCCATGCCTCGGCGGGGATTCCGCCGGCGACGGCGCCGGCCAGCATGTTGGTGTAGTCGATGCGTAGTGCCATGGTCAGTCCATCCTCACGGTGAGGCCGTCGAACGCCGGGCTGATGCCCGGCGGCAGCTCGGCTTCGAGATCCGCGTGAAAGTTGTCGTGCGTGAGATGCGTGAGGTACGTGCGGCCGGCGCCGATGCGCCGCGCCACGTCGATCGCTTCGGGGATGCTGAGGTGCGTGGGGTGCGGCGTGCGGAACAGCGCGTTGACGACCAGCACCTGCACGCCGGCCAGGAGCCCGACGACGTCGTCGGGCACGGTCTTGGCGTCGGTCACGTAGCCCAGCGGACCGATGCGGAATCCGGTCACCGTCATCCGCCCGTGGGGGAGCGCGAACGGCAGCACGTCCACGCCGCCCACCGTGAACGGTTGGCCGTGGCGGAACGGGATCGCGACGCCTTCGGGCTTCGAGGTGCCGGGCAGCGGGCGGACCGTCTCGTCGAAGATGTAGCCGAACTTCGCGGACACGCTGGCCAGCGTCTCCGCCGAGCCGTAGAACGGGAGCGCGCCGTCGCGCCGCACCGTGACCGCGCGGAGGTCGTCCACTCCGTGCGTGTGGTCGGCGTGGTCGTGGGTGAACAGCACGGCGTCCACGCGGTCCACGCCGGCGGCCACGAGCTGCAGCCGCAGCTCGGGCGGCGTGTCGAGGAGCAGCCGCGTGCCGCCGTTCGACTCCACCAACGCGCCGACGCGTGTGCGCTTGTCCCGCGGGTCCGCCGAGTGGCACACCTGGCAGTGGCACCCGAGCTGAGGCACGCCGAAGCTCGTGCCGGTCCCGAGGAACGTGAGCTTCACACCGTCTCCACCTTGAGCGTGTTGGTGGTGCCGGGCACGTCGAACGGAACGCCGGCGGTGACGACCACGCGGTCGCCGGGGTTGGCCAGCCCGCGCCGGCGCACGACCTCGAGGGCGAGCTCCACCATCGCCTGGTAGGTGTCGCAGTGCCGCACGAGCTCGGGAATCACGCCCCACACGAGGGCGAGCTGCCGGTAGGTGCGCGGGATGTCGGTGAGCACGAGGATCGGCACCCCGGGGCGCTGCGAGGCCACGATGCGGGCGCTGAATCCGCTCTTGGTGAACACGATGAGGACGGGCGCCTTGAGCATGCTCACCGCGGCGGCACTCGCCGCCGCGATCGCGAACTCGTTGGACAGCCTGCCGGACGGCTCGCGCCACGCCTCACGCGGCTGGGCGCCGCGCTGCCGCTCGATCTCGTGGATGATGCGCGTCATCGCCTCGACGGCCAGCCGCGGGTACTCGCCGGCGGCGGTCTCGGCCGACAGCATCACCGCGTCGGTGCCGTCGATGATGGCGTTGGCCACGTCGCTCGCCTCGGCGCGCGTGGGCCGGGGGTGGGTGATCATGGACTCGAGCATCTGCGTGGCCGTGATCACCGGGCGGCCGAGCTTGTTGGCCACGGCGATGATCCGCTTCTGCGCGAACGGAACCTCCTCGAACGGCAGCTCCACGCCGAGGTCGCCGCGGGCGACCATCACGCCGTCGGACGCCTCGACGATGCTCTCGATGTTCTCGAGCGCCGAGTCCTTCTCGATCTTGGCCACGATCAGGACGTCGCGCGGCAGCAGCGAGCGCAACTCGGCGATGTTGTCGGCGCTGCGCACGAAGCTCAGGGCCACGTATTCCATTCCGTGGTCGACGGCGAACTGCGCGTCCTCGCGGTCCTTGTCGGTGATCGCGGGGGCGGAGACCTGGACGCCGGGGAGGTTCATCCCCTTGTGGCTCTTGAGCAGGCCGCCGTGGAGGACGCGCGCCCGCACGCGGCGTCCCTTCACCTCGACCACGATCAGCTCGAGCAGGCCGTCGTCCACCAGGATGCGGTCGCCGTCCGACACGTCGTCGGCCAGGAGGTGGTAGGTGACCGGGATCTCGGCGCCGTGCGCGTCGTCCTCGGGCGCCAGCACGATCTCCGTGCCCTCGGCCAGCTCGAACGGCTGGGCCAGCTCGCCGATGCGGATGCGCGGGCCCTGCAGGTCGCCGAGGATGGCCACCGGCTGTCCCATCTCCTCGGCCACGCGGCGCACGCGGGCGACCGTCTCGGCGTGCTGGGCGTGCGTGCCGTGGGAGAAATTGATGCGGGCCACGTTCATGCCCGCCTCGATCAGGCCGCGCACGCCCTCCGGCGTGGCGGTGGCGGGGCCCTGGGTGCACACGATCTTGGTGCTGCTGAACCCGCGCAGGCCCTCCGGGCGGGTGTCGGCAGATCGATTGTTCGTCACGGGCGGCCTCAGCGAGCGGCGAGCTGCCGGCCGAGCTGGGCCGACTTGCGGGCCAATCCCGCGATCAGGGAGTCATAGGACTTCTGGAAACTGGCCAGCCCGTCCACGAGCAGCTTGTCGGTCACGGTGCGCATCGCGATGCCGGCGGCCTCGACGGCGGCGATCTCGGCGCGGGCCCGGTCGAGCTCGGCGTCGACCGTGCGCGCCACCTCGCCGTGGTCGCGGAAGGCGTCGATCGTGGCCGGGGGCATGGTGTTCACGGTGTGCGGTCCGATCAGGTCCTCGACGTACATCACGTCGCGATACGCCGGATTCTTGGTGCTCGTGCTCGCCCACAGCGGGCGCTGCAGGCGGCCGCCCCTGGCTTCGAGCGCCCGCCACCGGTCGGTGCCGAACCGCTCGACGAACAACCCGTACGCCAGCTTGGCGTTGGCCACCGCCGCCTTCCCCTCGAGCCCCTTGCCCGCGTCGCCCAGCGCGGCCAGGCGCGTGTCCACCTCGGTGTCCACGCGGCTCACGAAGAAGCTCGCCACCGACGCGATCCCGCCGATCGGCTGGCCCGCCGCCAGCCGGTCCTCGAGGCCCGCCATGTAGGCGTCGATCACCCGGTCGTGCGCCGCGATGGCGAACAGCAGCGTGATGTTGACGTTGATCCCCTCGCCGATGAGCTGGCGCACGGCCTTGGCGCCCTCGGTCGTGCCGGGCACCTTGATCATCACGTTCGGCCGGCCGACGGTCTTCCAGAGGCGGCGCGCCTCCTCGACGGTCGCCACGGCGTCGTTGGCCGCGGCGGGTGACACCTCGATCGACACGAACCCGTCGCCGCCCTTCGAGGCGCGGTGGATGTCGGCGTAGGCGTCGCAGGCGTCGCGCACGTCGGTCGTGGCCAGCAGCTCGAACAGCTGCTGCGCCGACAGGCCGTCGGCGGCGTCGCGGATCTGCGCGTCGTAGGCATCGCCCTCGGCCAGTGCCTTCTCGAAGATCGTCGGGTTGGACGTCATGCCGGTGAGGGCGTCGTCGCGGATGCGGCGCTGCAGGTCGCCGTTGTGGAGCATCGCGCGCTCGATGAAGTCCAGCCAGATGGACTGGCCGGCGTCGTGCAGGCGCTGGAGTCTGTTCGGTGTCATGGAAATGCTCGTTGGTGAAGAACGCGCGCGCGGGGGGCCCCCTGTTTCAACATACCACGGCAGGTGCGGCGCCGTCACCGGCGCCGCCCGCCGGCGGGGGATCGTTGCCGCGGTGTGACGGGCGCCGGCGCGTCAGCGCCCGACGTATTCCACGCGCCAGATCCGCCCGTGCATGTCGTCGGCCACGTACAGCGCACCGTCGGGCCCCTCGGCGAGGCCGGTGGGGCGTCCGCCCAACGCGGTGAACTTGCCGTCGGCGAAGAACCCCATCACGAAGTTCTCGTATGGGCCGGCGGCCCGGTTGTCCCGCAGCGGCTGGAACACCACGCGGTACCCGGCCTGCGGTTCGGGGGCGCGGTTCCACGAGCCGTGGAAGGCGATGAACACGCCGTCGTGGTAGCGGGCCGGGAAGTTTCCGCCGCGGTAGAAGAGCAACCCGTTGGGCGCCCAATGCGCGGGGAAGGTCGCCACCGGACCGAGCACGGAGGCGCACCGCCCCTGGCGGTCGTCGTGCCCGCCGTACTCCGGCGCGAGCAGCATCTCGTGCTTGGGCACGTCGTAGTAGCAGTACGGCCACCCGTAGTCGCCGTGTTCCTGCACGTGCAGCAACTCCTCGGCCGGCGACTTGGCGCTCGTGACGTTGGTGTATTCGGGCCACAGGTTGAGCTGATCGCGGCCGTGCTGCATCACCCAGAGCGTGTGGTCGGCGGGGTTGAGATCCATGCCCACCGAATTGCGGATCCCGACGGCGTAGTGCTCGCCCATCGGCTGGGTCTGATCCATCGTGCGAGCGTCGA
>JBJKPA010000007.1:0-2765 GCA_046706905.1 Gemmatimonadaceae bacterium | reverse complement strand
TCGCGCATCGCGATCCCGGTGTAGACGATGGCGATGCGGCGCTCGCCCAGCGGGAGCCGCGTGATGGTGGAGGGCAACAGCGTGTCGCCGGTGGTGCGGAGGCCGAGCACGTGGACGAGCGGCGGCGTGCTGTCGAGCGCGACTGCCGTCCTGGGATTCACCACGGCCACGCCGCCGAAGGTCGGGAACCAGAGGCGCCCGTCGGCGGTGCGCACGCAGGGGTCGCCCGTGGTTTCGGGATCGGTGATGCCGTCGTCCCGGCCATACGCAACGCCGTAGACCCGTCGCGCCCGGCCGTCGAGGTACGCCAACGCGCCGGCGCGCGACACGCGGTGGATGCTGCGGTTCCCCGCCATCCACAGGTTGCCCAGCCCGTCGTCGAGCACGCAGGACACGATGTCGTCGGCGAGCCCCTGGTCGGCGCGGATGGATTGGAAGCGACCGTCGGCGAAGTGGACGAGCCCGCTGCCGTACGTCCCGATCCAGAGCGCGCCGTCGGTGTCGGGAAGCAGCGCCCGGATGTCGGTGGCGGGAAGTCCGTCGCTCAGCCCCCACCGGCGAGTGGCATGGCCGTCGTAGCGCACGAGCTGCGTGCGGTGCGCGTCGTTCGTGCTCACCGCCCACATCGTGCCGTCCCGGGCGACGGCCAGCGTCGACAACCGGCCGTCGACGGCGACCGAGTCGACGATGCGTGGTCCGCCCTCGGCGTAGGGCTCCGCTGCGTAGACGTCGCTGTCTCCGGCGAACCAGAGCACGCCCGGTTGCGCCGGATCGTCGGCGAGCAGCAGCGGCCGCGCCGCCGGCCGCGGCATGACGAGATCGTCATGGCCTTCGCGTTGACCGACCAACGGCGCCGATGGGTCGTCGGGCAGCACCCACACCGTGCCCCGCCGATCGGTCGACGCCGTCGCGAGGCCCGGGCGGTAGAGCGTCATCTGCTCGCCGTTCAGGAGATACAGTCCCGGCGCGTCGAGGACCTGCTCCGCCAGCACCGTGCCGTGCGGCCCGGGCGCCAGCTGGTTGAGCTCGCGCTCGGGGAGACCGAGTCCCGGCGCTCGCGTGATCGTGTGGAAGGGAACCTGACTGACACGGTGGAGACCGGCGCCCGCGAACCACACGTCACCCGCGCGGTCTTCGAGGAAGGTCGTGTTCACGAATTCCGGCGACACCGGGATCCGGGCGATCGGGTCGAGCCGCCCCGGCGCGTAGACCAGAATCTCGCCCGGTTGCGTGGCCCAGAGGCGTCCCTCGCGGTCGAGCAGCTGCGGGACGATTTGCGGCGCCCACCGGTACGCCGTGACCTCCGTTCCACGGGCATCCAGCACGCGGCCCACGTCTCCGGCGTGGTGCACGACGAGCACCCGGCGACGCGACGGATCGGTAACGAGGACGGGTGTGTCGGTATGCGCCGCGACCCGCGCACCCGTGGCCGAGATGCGTACCACCACGCCATCCTGGCCAAGCGCCCAGACGTTGCCGTCCGCGTCACGCGCCGTGGGCAGAATGAACGGAACCGGGCGCCACGCGGCGGGCATTGTGAGTTCGTGAAAGGCGGTGCCGTCCCATCGCTCGGGCTGATTCCACCACACGAGCACCGAGTTCCCCAACTGCTGGATCGTGCGCGCGTGCTGACCCGCGGGCATGTGGCCGAGCAGCGCGAACTTCCCGTCCGCCATGGAGAGCACGCTGCCGTCCTGCAGCGCGATCCAGAGCGTGTCGCCCACGCCCACGTGCACGCGGTCGACTCTGTCGCGCAGCAGCGGCACCGACTCGGCGTCGAACACGGTGAACTGCACGCCGTCGAATCGCACGAGCTGGCCGCCCGCCGCCATCCAGATGAACCCGTCGCCGGTCTGCGCGAGTCCGGTGATCGAGGTGCTCGGCAGCCCCTGGTCGGCGGACCATGATGCCATTTGGAAGCGGGGAATGGGCGGCGGCGCGGGCGCCTGCGCGGCGGTGCCCCGCGCGGCCAGCACGGCGCATAGCGCGAACGTTACTGCTCGGGGACGCCCGATCCACATGGCCCCAAGGTAGCAGTCGCCGGGCGGACGGGCGATGGAGGCGTGCGTCGCAGGCGTCCCGGATCGTGCCGCCGGCGTCCCATGGGACGTTGGGAACGCGGCCTGGCACGTGGGCGATACCGTGGGCGATCAGAGAACGCGACAGTAGATGCCGGAACGATCGTGGCGGCAGGGCACTCACGCACGAGGAGGCACACGATGTCTGGCAAGTATCTGCGTCCGCTGCTGGTGGCCGGGGTGCTGGTGTTGGCGTGGGCCGTGGCCGGGGCCCTCGACTGGGCGAACGTTCCCTACGACGGCTACAGCACCGCCCCCGACTATACCATTACACAGGTACGGCCGGGGAGCCCCGCTGCCGCGGCCGGTCTGAAGGTCGGCGATCGCCTGGTCCGGGTGAACGGCGTGGCCGTCGAGGATGCGGCGACCATGGCCCGCATGCCGCGCGCCGCGATCGGAGAGACGCGCACCCTCGTCGTGGAGTCCGCGTCCGCCGCGGGCGGCGCCGCCGGATCCACCCGAACCGTCGCCCTCACGTACGCGTCGCTCCCGGCGCGGAATCTGGCGCTGTCCTGGGCGAACTTCTTCGTGGGACTCTGCTTCCTGGGCTTCGGGCTGCTGGCGTACTGGAAGGCGCCGAGCCCGGCGTCGCTCCTGCTGGCGCTCACCGGCGTCGGGTTGGGGCTCCTGCTGCTGCCGCAACCGTACCTCGCCTCCTACGGGCTTCGCCAGTTCGTCGGGGTCGTG
>JBJKPA010000006.1:0-9883 GCA_046706905.1 Gemmatimonadaceae bacterium | reverse complement strand
GCGCAAGCTTCCGAATCTCGGCGCTCGATCCCATAGCCGCCACGCGCGTGCCGGCCAGTGCCGCCGCGTCGGCCCACGGCCGGCGCGCGTCGCCCGTGGCGATGCGCGCGTTCACGACGATGTGCGTGATCTCGTGGCGGGACGGACGTTCGGACATGGACGCCCTCCGGGCGGCGGACGGACCGGCCCACGTTACCTTACTAGGACTCCGGCCACCAGTCTCCCCGCATGCACACCATCGCGACCAACATCTGGTTCTGGGTGGGCTTCATCGCCTTCGTGCTCGCGATGCTGGCGCTCGATCTCGGCGTCTTCCACCGCGAGGCGCACGAGGTGCGCCCGCGCGAGGCCGCGATCTGGACCGTGCTCTGGGTGACGCTGGCCCTCCTCTTCGCGCTCATGCTCCGCGTGTTCGAGGACCACGGGACCTCGCTCACCTTCCTCACCGGATACGTCCTCGAAGAGTCGCTCAGCGCCGACAACATCTTCGTCATCGCGCTCATCTTCGCGTACTTCGGCGTCCCCAAGCGCGCCCACCATCGCGTGCTGTTCTACGGCATCCTGGGCGCGCTCGTGCTGCGCGGCGCGTTCATCGCCGTAGGCGCGCTGCTCCTCGCCCGGTTCGAGTGGGTGCTCTACGTGTTCGGCGCCCTGCTCGTGTTCACCGGCGTGCGGATGGGGCTCAAGCGCGACTCGGAGGAGTTCGACGGGGAGAAGAACCTCGCGGTGCGGCTCACGCGGCGGTTCGTCCCGATGACCCCGCACTACGACGACGCGCGGTTCTTCACCGTGGAGAACGCGAAGCGCCTGGCCACGCCGCTGCTCCTCGTGCTCGTGATGGTCGAGGTCACGGACCTCGCGTTCGCGATCGACTCGATTCCCGCGATCTTCGGCGTGACGCGCGACCCGTTCATCGTGTTCACGTCCAACATCTTCGCGATCCTGGGGCTTCGCTCGCTCTTCTTCCTGCTGGCGAGCGTGATCGACCGCTTCCACCTGCTCAAATACGGTCTGTCGCTGATCCTCACCTTCATCGGGGTGAAGATGCTCGCCGATCACTGGGTCCAGGTCCCGATCGGCGTTTCCCTCTCGGTGATCCTCGTCGTGCTCGCCGCGTCGGTCGCGGCGTCGCTCATCTGGCCGAAACGGCCGGTTGACGGTCGACCGTCAACGGTCGACGGTTGACCGTCTACCGCCGTTCCATCGCGTCGCGGATGTCGAGCAGGATCTCCAGATAGAGCTGCTCGCGCCGGTAGGCGAAGTCGAGCGTCGTCATCTGCTGCGAGTCTTCGGACGCCTTCGCGCGCTCGAACGCCTCGCGGTACATGTCGTCCAGGTTGCTGAGGATGCGGTCGCGGGAGCGGGACATACGGATCTTCTCGAGGGCGCTGAGGGTCAGTCGGGGGAAATCGTCGGCCGGGTCGCGCCGCGGATCGTCCTTCCGTACGGTGAGCAGCCGCTTGGCGGCGGCCATCATCATGCGGCGGGACTGCAACGGCTCGTTGGGCATCGGAATCAGTCGAAGGTCAATCTGCGGCGGAACTTAGCCGCCCACCGACGGGGGAGCAATCGGCCCGTCAGCGGAGCTGCTTCTCGCGCATGAGCTGCACGATCATGCGATCGTCGCGCGCCGTGGGTTCGAGCAGCGCCAGCACTTCGGCCTCGCTCGACCCCTCGCAGTGCATCAGCGGCGGCGGGGTCCCCCCCTCCTTCTCCCGCGGCGTCCCCGCCCGGCGGTCCACTTCGAGCACGGCGGTCACCGGCACCACGCCGGTATCGCTCGTGCGCCGAATGCGCACCGAAGGTCCGTAAGAGAGGAATCGCTGGTAGAGAATCGCGTCAGCCATCGTCACACCATGCACGGGGGGCGGGCCGGAGAAGGTGCGCCCGGCGCCGGGTCCGCGCAAGCGAGCCCGTCACGGCGCCGGGGGCCCCAGCCGGTGGAACACCGCCTCCTGTACTACGCGCCCGTCCCGCAGATGTTCGGTCACGATCCGCTCGAGGAGGGCCGGCGTCACCCCCGCGTACCACACCCCCTCGGGGTAGACGACCACGATCGGCCCTCCCGCGCAGACCCCCAGACAGGGCGTTTCCCCACGCTTCACGCGCCGCGGGCCGAAGAGCAGCCCCTCCCGCTGGAGCAGCTCGGGGAGCAGCCGGTACAGCTCCCGCCCCTCCCGGTCGGGGGAGCAGTAGCCGCCGGTGCACACCAGGACGTGGCGCGCATACGGCTCCATGAGCGGCGCGAGCTGCTGCGGGGTGAGCGTCATGCGGTACGCAAGATAGCGCCCCTGTGAGGCGCCGCCGTGGGGGCTATCTTGTCCCAATGGCCAACCCGGAGCAGTTCGCCGCCATCGACATCCGCGTCGGCACCGTGCTCGCCGCGTTCCCCTTTCCCGAGGCGCGCAAGCCGGCCATCAAGCTCACGATCGACTTCGGCCCCGAGATCGGCATCCGCCGCTCGAGCGCCCAGCTCACCGTCCACTACACCCCCGAAGCGCTGGTCGGCCGCCAGGTGGCGGCCGCCGTGAACCTCGGCACGCGGCGCATCGCCGGCTACGAGAGCCAGGTGCTCGTGCTCGGCGCGCTGCCGCAGCCCACCGAGGTCGTGCTGCTCTTCGTGGACCATCCCGTGCCCAACGGCACCCGCGTCGGATAACCGCCCATGACTCCTCCCGTGAAGCCCGTGAACATGATCCACGCCGTCTGGAAGGGCGGCAGCCGGTTCGACGCCGGCCGCGTGGGGCAGCCGCAGATCCGCATCGACGCCACCGCCGAGACGGGGCCGGGCCCGGTGGACACGATGCTCTGCGGCGCCGCCACCTGCAGCGCGGTGGACGTGGTGGACATCCTGGCCAAGCGCCACACGCCGGTGTCGGCGCTCGAGGTCGAGGTGGTGGCCGAGCGGCGGGCCACGCATCCCCGCCGCGTGGTCGTCATGGACATCACCTATCACGTCACGGGCGCCGACGTCGAGCGCGTGCACGCCGAGCGCGCGGTGGCGCTGTCGCTGGAGCGCTACTGCTCGGTGATGTCCTCGCTGGCGCCGGACATCGTGGTGCATTCGGTGGTCGTGCTGAACGGGGAGCGGGGCGAGACGGTCGAGGCCGCGATCGGCCGCTGACCGGGGATCGTACGGGTCCTACGGGGCGAACCCTTCCTGCCGGAGTCCTGCCAGCACCCGGTCGCGCAGCTCGCGCGGGGCGCCGGGGCGGTCCTGCAGCGCGTGGACCGCGTCGAGAAAGTTCTCCTGGAACGACCGGTACTCGAAGCACTGCCGGCACTCGGCCATGTGGGCCGTCAGACGTTCCGTCGTTTCCTCGTTCAGCTGACCGTCGAGGTAGTCCCACACGTGGTGCAGCACCTCGAGACACTCGGGCGGCAGCGGGGGGAGTTGAGCCAGGTTCATTTGGCCTCCTTGGCGTCCCGGCTTCGGGACGGGGGCGCGAGCCCCGCGTCCTGGGCGTGGGCGAGGAGCCGCTCCTGGACCAGCCGCCGGCCGCGGAACAGCCGCGACCGGATGGTGCCGATGGGCACGTCGAGGATCTCGGCGGCGGCTTCGTAGGGCAGGTCCTGCAGGTCCACGAGCACCATGGCGGAGCGGAAGGGTTCGGGGAGTTCCTGCACGGCGCGCTCGATCGCCGGCAGGATGTCGAGGTGGGCGAACAGGCCGGCGTAGCCCTCGTCGAGGGCCGTCACGTACACGCGGCCGGCGCCGACCGTATCCCGTTCGACGTCCTCGAGGTCCACGGTGGGACGCTCCCGTTCCAGGGAGCGCAGGAATACGTTCCGGCAAATGGTGAACAGCCAGCGGCGGCAGTCACTGCCCGGAGTGTACGTGTGCCACGAGCGATAGGCGCGCAGGAAGGTCTCCTGCACCACGTCGTCCGCGTCGGAGGCGTCGCGGGTGAGCGACAGCGCGAAGCGGTACACGTCGTCGAGCCAGGGCAGCGCCTCTCGCTCGAAGGCGGCGTCTGGCCCTTCGGCGTGGGGCGGAACGGCGGAAGGCGGATTCATGGTCGGACGTTGCAAGATAGCGTCCGCCGCCTCGTCGCGCGCGGGCCGTCGGCATGCTGAGCAGGGCATCGTGGGTGGGCTCCTCCGCTGCAATAAGCCCTGTTCGCCTCGCCCGGTTCCTCACCGCCCTGGCCATCGCGGTTCCGGCGGCGGCGCGCGCCCAGCGCGACACGACGGCGCGGGACAGCGCGGCGGCTCGGCTCGCGCCGGTCGCCGTCTCGGCCACGCGCACCGATCTCGCCCTGGACCGCGTGCCGAACGCCGTGGCCGAGGTCGGACGGGCCGGGCTCACCCGCGGCCGCGCCACCCTGGGCCTGGACGAGTCGCTCGCCCTCGTGCCCGGCGTGCTCGCCGTGAACCGGTACAACTTCTCGCTCGACGAGCGGATCTCGATCCGCGGCTTCGGCGCGCGGTCGGCGTTCGCCGTCCGCGGCATCACCGTGCTGCTCGACGGCATTCCGCAGACGCTGCCCGACGGGCAGGGGCAGCTCACCAACGTCGAGCTGGGCGAGGCCGACCGCGTGGAGGTGCTGCGCGGCTCGTCGTCGGCGCTGTTCGGCAATGCGGCCGGGGGCGTGATCAGCATCTGGAGCGATCCGGTGCCCCCCGACCGCGCGACCGAGACGGCGCGCATCACCGCCGGCGGCGCCGGCGTGGGGCTCGACCGCGGCTACACGAAGTGGCTCAGCACCACGCGCTGGCGGGTGGGCGAGGGGGTGGCGCAGCTCACCGCCTCGCGGGTCGCCTACACCGGCGAGCGGCAGCACGGCACGGCCGACCTCCGGAATCTCAACGCGCACGTCGCGCTCCCGCTGTCGAGCGACTGGACGCTCACCGCGCTGGTGGACGCGGGCGACGATCCGCGCGCGGACAACCCGGGGGCGCTCACCGCCGCCGAGCTGGCGGCGAACCCCGACTCGGCGGGGGCGGCGTACATCGCCGACGCGGCCGGCAAGTCGGTGACGCAGCTCCAGTCCGGGGTGTCGCTGCGCGGCGCATTTGCCGACGGAGGCACGGCCTCGCTCACCCTGTTCGGGCTCACCCGCGCGCTCGAGAACCCGCTGACCTACGCCTACATCCGGCTCCGCCGCCGGGCGTACGGGGTGCGCGGGTCGTACGAGCGCCCGTTCGCCGTTGGCGTGCCGCAGACGGTGACCGCGGGGCTCGACGCGCAGTGGCAGCGCGACGACCGCGTGAACTTCGGCAACGACGCCGGCCAGCCCACGGCGGTGCGCTCGCTCGATCAGCTCGAGCACGTGTCGTCGGTGGGTCCGTTCGTGCAGGACGCGCTGGACCTCGCGCCGCGCACGACGCTCACCCTGGGCGCTCGCTACGACCGGATCCGGTTCGCGGCCCACGACCGGCTGGTGACGGCGACCAACCCCGACGATTCCGGCGACCGGCTGATGCACGCGGTGAGCGGGTCGGCGGGGATCGCGGTGCGGCCGGGGGCCGGGACGACGGTGTACGCGAACGTCGGCACGTCGTTCGAGACGCCGACCACGACCGAGCTGGCCAACCGGCCGGACACGGCGGGCGGATTCAACCCGTCGCTCCAGCCGCAGACGGCCACGAACTACGAGGTCGGGGCGCGGGGCTCGGCGGGGAGCCGGCTGTCGTGGTCGGTGGCGGTGTACGACGCCGAGGTGCGCGGGGAACTGATCGCGTTCGAGGAGCCTTCGTCGCCGGGGCGCAGCTTCTACCGCAACGCGGGGCGGTCGCGCCACCGCGGGCTGGAGGTGGGCGCGCGGGTGGTCCCCCTTCCCGGCACGGCGATCAGCGTGAACTGGACGCAATCCGACTTTCGATATACGCGGTACGTGGTGGACGGGCGCGACCTGGCCGGCCGCCGGCTGCCCGGCGTGCCGCCGGGGTGGCTGGACGTGCTGCTGCACGCGGCCCCGCACGCCGCGGGCGGCGGTTGGGCCGACGTCGAGGTGCAGCACGCCGCCGCGACGCTGGTGAACGACACGCTGACCACGCGGGCCGCGGCGTACACCGCCGTCGCCCTGCGGCTGGGGTGGGACGGCACGGTGGGCGGCACGCCGGTGCGCCCCTTCGTCGCCGTCAACAACCTGTTCGACCGCCGGTACGTGAGTTCGGTGGTCATCAACGCCACCGGCGGGCGCTACTACGAGCCGGCGCCCGGACGCAATCTCTCGCTCGGTCTCTCGCTCACTCTCGGTTCCTGACCGTTCATGATCGCCGATCTGGCGGCCGACCATCCACGCGCCGAGCGCGCGCGGCTGCTGCTGGCCTTCGGGCTGGTCTATCTGCTGTGGGGCTCGACCTTCCTGGCCATGCGGTTCGGGATCCAGACCATCCCGCCGCTGGTCATGGCCTCGGCGCGCCACCTGGTGTCGGGCGCGCTGCTCATCGCCTTCACCTTCTGGCGCACACGCCACCGGCCGACGCGCGCCGAGTGGCGGAACGCGGCGATCGTGGGCGTGCTGCTGCTCGGCGCCAACGGCACCGTGGCCTGGTCGGAGCAGCGGGTGGCATCGGGCACGGCGGCGCTGCTCGTGTCCACGGTGCCGCTCTGGATGGTGCTCATCGACTGGCTGCGGCCCGGCGGGTACCATCCGGGGCGGGGCGTGCTGATCGGGCTCGGCCTCGGGTTCGTGGGGCTGGTCACGCTCATCGGCGGCCCGTCGGCGCTCGAGGGACACGGCACGGTGAATCCGATCGGCGCGACGGCACTGGTGCTCGGCTCGCTCTCGTGGGCCACCGGGTCGATCGTCGCGCAGCGGGTGCCCAAGCCCACCGTGCCGCTGCTCGCGGTGGGGATGCAGATGGTGGCCGGCGGGGCCGCGCTGGCGGTCGCGGCGACGGTGTCGGGCGAGGCGGCGCAGTTCTCGCTGGCCCGGGTGTCGCTCGCCTCGGCGCTCGGGTGGGGATACCTCGTGGTGTTCGGCTCGCTGATCGGGTTCACCGCGTACGCCTACCTGCTGCGCTCGACGACGGCGGCCAAGGTGTCCACGTACGCCTACGTGAACCCGGTGATCGCGGTGTTCCTGGGCTGGGCGATCGCGGGCGAGCGGGTCACCTCGCGCACGATCGCCGCGGCGGCGGTGATCGTGGGTGGGGTGGCGATCATCACCATCGCGCGGGGCAGCGCGCCCCGGCCGAGGGTCGTGGAAGAGGCGATCGGCGACTGAGGGCGATCCGGGCGGCGCGGCGTATTACGCCCCGCCGGAGCGCGGTGCATATTGCGCCAGGAGTTTCCCCGCCCTCTCGGAGCCACGTTTGCACACGTTTCCTTCCTTCGCGGGCCGCCGCACCGCGCTGCTCGCGGCCGCCGGCCTCGGCCTCCTGACCGTGATCCCGGCCGCGCGTGCCGCGGCGCAGGTGGACACCCGCTGGCCGCAGCACTCGATGGAGCGACCGCAGCCGCCCGTGGTGGATCCCGGCCCGTACGTGCGCGACGATTCGCGCCCCGCCGACGCGGTGGTGCTGTTCGACGGGCACGACCTGTCGCAGTGGCGCGGCGAGAAGGGCGGGCCCGCGCCCTGGGTGGTGAAGGACGGGTATTTCGCGATCAAGCCCGGGAGCGGGATGATCCACACCGCGCGCGCGTTCGGCGACGTGCAGCTCCACATCGAGTGGAGCGCGCCCACCCCGCCCACGGGCGAGGGGCAGGAGCGCGGCAACAGCGGCGTGTTCCTGCAGGGCCTGTACGAGGTGCAGGTGCTCGACTCGTACCACAACCCGACGTACGCCGACGGCGCGGCCGGCGCGGTGTTCGGGCAGTATCCGCCGCTGGTGAATCCGACGCGGCCGCCCGGGCAGTGGAACGTGTACGACATCGTGTTCCGGCGGCCGCGGTTCGACGCCGCGGGCAAGGTCACGGAGCCGGCGCGGATCACGGTGTTCTTCAACGGCGTGCTCGTGCAGAACGACGTGCCGCTCACGGGACCCACGGCGTACCAGCACCGGCCGCCGTACCGGGTCACGCCTCCCCAGTTGCCGCTGGCCCTCCAGGACCACGGCTATCCGGTGCGCTTCCGCAACGTCTGGATTCGCGAACTCTCGGAGGATCGCCAGTGATGCAGGTCAGAAAATCACGCCAACAGTACGACGTGTGCATCGTGGGCTCCGGCGCCGGCGGCGGCATGGCGGCCTACATGCTCACCAAAGCGGGCGCCAACGTCGTGGTGCTCGAGGCCGGCCAGATGTGGACCCCGGCCGAGAACGGGGACATGCTCAAGTGGCCCTACGACTCCCCGCGCCGCGGCGCGTCCACCAAGGAGAAGCCGTTCGGCGAGTTCGACGGCTGCATCGGCGGCTGGGAGATCGACGGCGAGCCGTACACGCGCGCCCCGGGCACGGAGTTCTCGTGGTGGCGGGCGCGCATGCTGGGCGGCCGGACCAACCACTGGGGGCGCATCTCCCTCCGTTTCGGCCCCGACGACTTCCGCGGCAAGACGATCGACGGGCTGGGTGACGACTGGCCCATCTCGTACGACGACGTCAAGCCGTGGTACGACGAGGTGGACAAGCTGATCGGCGTGTTCGGGAGCAACGAGGGGCTGCGCAACGCCCCCGATGGCATCTTCATGCCGCCGCCCAAAATGCGCTGCCACGAGGTGCTCGTGAAACTGGCGGCGGACCAGCTCAACGTCACCTGCATCCCGTCGCGGCTCTCGATCATCACGCGGCCGCTCAACGGCCGCCCGCCGTGCCACTACTGCGCGCAGTGCAACCGCGGCTGTTCCACGGCGTCCAACTTCTCGTCGAGCAACGTGCTCTTCCCGCCGGCCCAGGCCACCGGGAAGCTCACGGTGATCCCGTACGCGATGGCGCGCGAGGTGACCCTCGACGCCAACGGGCTGGCCGACGGCGTGTCGTACATCGACAAGACGACGCGCACCGACCACCACGTGAAGGCGCGCGTGGTGGTGCTCGCGGCCAGCGCGCTGGAGTCGGCGCGGTTGCTGCTCAACTCCAAGTCGTCGCGGTTCCCGAACGGGCTGGCCAACGGCAGCGGCACGGTGGGCAAGTACATCACCGACACCACGGGCACGGACGTCAGCGGGTTCATCCCGCGGATGACCGACCAGGTGCCGCACAACTGCGACGGCGTGGGCGGCATGCACATCTACATGCCCTGGTGGCTGGACAACAAGAAGCTCGACTTCCCGCGCGGCTACCACATCGAGGTGTGGGGCGGGCTGCACATGCCGTCGTACGGGTTCATGGGCGGCATCCAGCGCTACCCGGGCGCCGGCGGCTACGGCAAGTCGCTCAAGGCCGACTACCGCAAGTATTACGGTTCCACGATCGGCTTCTCGGGCCGCGGGGAGATGATCCCCAACGAGGACACCTACTGCGAGATCGACCCGACGGTCGTCGACCAGTGGGGAATCCCGGTGCTGCGGTTCCACTGGAAGTGGTCGGACCACGAGTACAACCAGGCGAAGCACATGCAGGAGACCTTCCGCGCGCTGATCGAGCAGATGGGCGGCACGCCGAACGGCTCGATGCCGACGCGCGAGGACGGCTACAACCTGGCCGACGGCGGCACGATCATCCACGAGCTGGGCGGCTCGCGTATGGGCAACGACCCGAACAGGTCGGTGGTCAACGCCCACTGCCAGACGCACGAGGTGAAGAACCTGTTCGTGGCCGACGGCGGCCCGTTCGTCTCGCAGGCCGACAAGAATCCCACGTGGACCATTCTCGCGCTGTCCATGCGGACCAGCGCCTACATCGCCGAGCAGCGCAAGCAGGGGGCTCTATGACGCGCGACGACCACACCCCGATCGAACCCGAGCCCGCCGACGGCGCCCTGCCCGAGGCCGAGGAGGCGGCGCACGGCGTGTCCCGGCGCCGCGCGCTGGGCTACCTGGCCGCGCTGCCGCTGGCC
>JBJKPA010000005.1:0-7539 GCA_046706905.1 Gemmatimonadaceae bacterium | reverse complement strand
CGGCTGGCCCGCGCCGGTTCGCTCGTCGCCACGCCGGTCGTGGTGGCGCCGGCCACGGCGCGCGCCGACCGGCCGTAACGCGGACGGCGGCACATCGGAACACGACGGGGCCGGGCACGGCCCCGTCCGCTTTTTGAGGACTCGTATGGCACTCGCATCCGGCATCTTTCGCGAATACGACATCCGCGGCGTGGTGGGGCAGGACCTCACCGTGGAGGCCGCCCGCGCCGTCGGCTCGGCCTACGCCCGCCACCTCGACGCCCGCGGGCTCCCCGGCCCGATCGTCGTCGGGCGCGACAACCGCCCCAGCGGCGGTGCGCTGCGCGACGCCCTCGTCGCCGGGCTCACCGGCGCCGGGCGCGACGTCGTGGACGTCGGCGTCGTCCCCACGCCCATCGTGTACTGGGCGCTCAACCATCTCGACGTCGCCGGCGGCATCCAGATCACCGGCTCCCACAACCCGCCCGAGTTCAACGGCTTCAAGATCAGCCGCGGCAAGGCGCCGGTGTACGGCGCCGAGATCCAGGAGCTGTACCGGATCACGCAGCAGCCGGCCCCCGCGCCCGCCCGCACCGGCACGGTGCGCGAGGCACGGCTCATCGAGCGCTACCTGGACGACCTCGTGGCCCGCACCGGCCCGCTGGCCCGCCAGGTGAAGGTCGTCTTCGATTGCGGCAACGGCGCCGGATCGCTCGCCGCCCCGCAGCTCTTCGCGCGCCTCGGCGTGGCGGGGCGGGGGCTCTACTGCGAGAGCGACGGCACCTTCCCCAACCACCACCCCGATCCCACGGTCCCCAGGAACCTCGAGCCGCTGATCGCCGCCGTGCGCGCCGACGGCGCCGAGCTGGGCGTCGCCTTCGACGGCGATGCCGACCGCATCGGCGTCGTGGACGACCAGGGCACCATCGTCTGGGGCGACCGGCTGCTCATCCTCTACGCGCGCGACGTGCTGGCCCGCACGGGCAAGGGCCAGGCCGTGATCTTCGACGTGAAGTGCTCGCAGGCCCTGCCCGACGCCATCCGCGACGCGGGCGGCGAGCCGGTCATGTGGAAGACCGGGCACTCGCTGATCAAGGAGAAGATGAAGGAGCTGCACGCCCCGCTCGCCGGCGAGATGTCCGGCCACATGTTCTTCACCGAGGGCTTCTACGGCCACGACGACGCGCTCTACGCCGCCGCGCGCCTGCTGCGCATCGTCGCCTCGACCGGGCGCACCGTGCGCGAGCTGCTGGCCGACGTCCCCGCGTACCACGTGACGCCCGAGATCCGCATCGACTGCCCCGACGACCTCAAGTTCGCCGTCGTGAAGCGCGCCGTGGAGCACTTCCGCGCCTCGCACGACGTGATCGACGTGGACGGCGTGCGCGTGCTGTTCGGCGACGGGTGGGGACTCATCCGCGCGTCGAACACGCAGCCCGTGATCGTCGCCCGGTTCGAGGCCCGCACGCCGGAGCGGCTGGCCGCGATCCGCGGCGAGATGGAAGGCTGGTTGCGCGCTCAGGGCGTGCAGGTGTGACGTGAGGTCGCGGCGCTGGCTCGGCCTGGTGCTGGTGGCGGCCGCGATCCTCCTGCTCGCCGCCCGCGAGGTCTCGCAGGTCTACGCCGGCTACCGCTGGTACCGCGCCATGGGCGCGCTCTCGCTCTGGGAGACGCGCCTCGCCGCCCTCGCCGCGCTCCGCGCCGGCGGGGCGCTGGTCGTCGGGCTGTTCGCCTTCGTGAACTTCTACGCCGTGCGCCGCTCGGTGGTCTCCCTCGTCCTGCCGCGCCGCATCGGCAACCTCGATATCGGCGAGGAGGTCTCGAGCCGCTCCCTCACCGGCGTCACCGTCGTGCTCGCCGCGCTCGTCGGCATCGCGCTCGCCTTCTCGCTCCAGGACTGGACCGGGTTCCTCCTCGCCCGCGTCGGCCGCCCCTTCGGCGAAACCGATCCGTACTTCAACGCCGACCTCGGCTTCTTCACCTACGATCTCCCGTTCGAGCACACGCTCTTCACCTGGCTCACGGCCAGCGTGCTCTGCGTGGCCGCGCTCGTCGTGTTCCTCTACGTGCTCACGCCGGGGCTGCGCCTCGAGCGCGGGCGGCTGCACATCTCGGAGTACGTGCGCCGCCACCTCGCCGTGCTGTCCGGCGTGCTCATCCTGCTGCTCGCCTGGCACTTCCGCCTCGAGATGTACGGCATCCTGCTCGCCGGCTCCGGGCCCGGCGGCGCCTTCACCTCCCTCGACCACCGCGTGGGGATTCCCGGCGCCCTCGTCCTGGCCATGGTCACGGTGGCCGCCGGGCTGATCGTGATCTGGGCGGGGTGGACCGGCCAGCGCCGGCTCGTGCTCACCGCCATCGGCGGGGTGCTGCTCACCGGCGTCGTCACGCGCGACATCGCGCCCCTGTACGCCAGCCGCTTCCCCGACGATCCCGATCCGGTGCGCCGCGAGCTGCCCTACCAGGCCACCCGGGCCGGCTACACCCGCCGTGCCTACGCCGTGGACCGCGTCGTCGAGGGGGATCCGTCGATCGTGTACCGCACGCTGTCCGCCGCGGCGATCGGCGTGTCGAGCTGGGACGCCATCCCGCTGTCGCGCGCCGTCGAGGCGGAGTCCCGCCTCTCCAGCGGGGCCCGCGTGGGCTGGGTGAGCCGCCCGGACGGGATCATCGGCCTCGTCACCTCGCCCCAGCCGCCCCCGGCGCCGGGCGAGGCGGCCCCGCTGGGCCTCGCCGTCCGCACCCTCGCCTCGGCGGCCGACGACCGTGGCGCGCCCGTGCGCCTCGTCGAGACGGCGAGCGACGACGACGCCGTCGTGCTCGCCCCGTCGCTGGTCATGGATTCGGCCGGCGGCTACGTCGTCGTCCCCGATTCCGCGGGGCGCGTGAAGGGCGTACCGCTCAACTCGCCCGCCGAACGGCTGGCCGAGGCGCTCAGCGTGCGCAATCCCCGCCTCTGGGTGCAGGAGCTGCCGGAGCCCGGCCCGGTGCTCGTCACCGTGCGCGGCGTCCGCGATCGGGTGGCCGCGCTCGCGCCCTTCTTCGTGCAGGGCAGCCGCGTCGAGCCCCTCGTGTACGGCGACTCGCTCTTCTGGGTCCTCGACCTCTACGCCGCCTCGTCCACCTATCCGCTCAGCCGGAGCTTCGTGATCGCGGGTGAGTCGCGGAGCTACTTCCAGCACGCCGCCACGGCGCTCGTGCTGTCCAGCACCGGCGCCGTGCGCCTCGTCGCCGACAGCGCGCTCGATCCGATCGCCGCGAGCTGGGTGCGCGAGTTCCCGCACCTCTTCGTGTCCGACCGGGAGATTCCTCCCGCAATCCTGCACGACCTCCCGCCGGCGGTGGACGAGGCGCGCACGCAGGCGCTGGCCTTCGGGCAGTACGGGACGCGCACCGAGCACCACCGGCCCATGCATCCGCCCGTCGTCGACGGCGCCGACAGCAGCCTCGCCGCGCAATTCCCGGTCTACGCGCTCCCCGACGACGGGCCCACCGCCCTCGAGATCCCGCTCCTCGACCAGAGCGAGCGCGTGCGCGGCGTGCTCGTGAGCGAGGGCGGGCCCGCGCACCGCACGGTCTGGCTCGCCGCCAACGGGCAGAGCGGCCCCCTCTGGCACGCCGTGCTCGACCGGCTCGCCGCCGCCGACAGCGCCGCCCATCCGCCCAACCAGAACGCCGTGCACGGCGTGGTGCGCGCCTTCATGCTCGGCGATCAGGTGGCCTACGCGCAGCCGGTGTACGACTGGACCCCCGGCGCCGTGCCGCGCCTGCTCGACGTGGCGTATCTGGCCGGCGACTCGGCCCTCGTCGCGCCCACCCTGCGGCAGGCCCGCGGGGTCCGGCTCACGACCCGCGAAACCACCCCCGCGTCTCCCGCCGATCTGCGGCGCGCGGTGGCGCAGCTCTACGCAGCCATGCGCGACGCGCTCCGCCGTGGCGACTGGCAGGCCTTCGGCCGTGCCTTCGACGCCCTGGGGCGGCTCCTCGCCAACGGGAACCGATGAGCCCCGCGTCCACGGCCATCGTCGCGATCGGCGGCAACGCCCTCGCCCCCGAGGGCGGACCGGTCACGATCTACGACCAGTTCCGCCACACGCGCGAGAGCCTGGCCCCCATCGTCGACCTCGTGCTCGCCGGCTGGAACGTCTGCGTCGTGCACGGCAACGGGCCCCAGGTGGGCGACGAACTGGTGCGCAACGAGCTCGCCCGCCGCGACGCCAGCCCGCTCCCCCTCGGCGTGCTCGTCGCCGAGACCGCGGGGTGGATCGGCTACATGATCCAGCAGTCGCTGGACAATGCCCTCCGCCGCGCCGGGTCGCCGCGCGAGGTGGTCACCGTGATCACGCAGGTCCGGGTGGATCCGAAGGACCCGGCGCTCACCGTGCCCACCAAGTTCATCGGGCACGCGCTCACGCCCGAGCGGGCGACGCAGGTCGAGGCCGAGGGGTACGTGGTGCGGCCCGACGGCCGCGGCCGCCTGCGCCGCGTCGTGGGCAGTCCGCGGCCCCTCGCCGTGCACGAGGCGCCCACCGTGCGGCGCCTGCTCGACGCGGGCACCGTCGTGATCGCCTGCGGCGGAGGCGGGGCGCCCATTTACGATGATCCCTCGCTAGGTTGGGAGGGGGTCGACGCCGTGGTGGACAAGGACCTGGCGGCGGCCGTGCTCGCGCGTGACCTTGGCGCCGAGCTGCTGCTCATCCTCACCGACGTGGACGCCGTGTACGCCGACTGGGGCACGCCCCGGCAGCGCGCGCTGCGCACCCTCACGGTGGCGGAGGCGGCGAAGATGGACGGGGCGGGCGCGTTCGGCGAGGGCAGCATGGCGCCGAAAGTCCGCGCCGCGGTAGACTTCGTGCGCCGCACCGGCGGCCGCGCGATCATCACAGCGCTCGATCGCGGACGCGACGCCGTCCGCGGCGACGCGGGAACGACCATCATACCGGAGCAGTCGTGAACATCCACGAATATCAGGCCAAGGAGCTGATGCGCGCCCAGGGCGTGCCGATTCCGCCGGGGGAGGTGGCCACGACCCCCGAGCAGGCCGAGGCCATCGCGAAGAAGTACGGCACCACCGTGGTCATCAAGGCGCAGGTGCACGCCGGCGGGCGCGGCAAGGCCGGCGGCGTGAAGCTCGCCAAGACCCCCGCCGAGGCGAAGGCGACCGCCGCCAGGATCCTCGGCATGCAGATCAAGGGGCTCACCGTGCAGAAGGTGCTCGTGACCCCCGCCGAGGACATCGCCAGCGAGGCGTACGTCGGCGTGATCCTCGACCGCGCCTCCCGGGCGCCCGTGTTCATGGTGAGTCCGGCGGGCGGCATCGACATCGAGGAGGTCGCCGCCAAGACGCCGGAGAAGATCAAGCGGCTGCGCGTGGACACGCGCTACGGGCTGCAGGGCTACCAGGCCATGGAGCTCGGCTTCTTCCTCTACACCGACCTCAAGCAGGTGCGCGCCGCGGCGGCGATCATGCAGAAGCTGTTCGCGGCGTTCATGAACGCCGGCGCGTCGCTGGCCGAGATCAACCCGCTCGTCGTGACCGCCAAGGGCGAGGTCGTCGCGCTCGACGCCAAGATGGTGATCGACGACAACGAACTCGACCGCCGTCCCGCCATCGCCGCCCTGCGCGACGAGTCGTCCGAGGCGCCCAGCGAAGTCGAGGCCCGCAACGCCAACCTCACCTTCATCAAGCTCGATGGGAACGTGGGCTGCGTGGTGAACGGCGCCGGCCTCGCCATGGCCACCATGGACCTCGTGAAGTACTACGGCGGCGAGCCCGCCAACTTCCTCGACATCGGCGGGTCGTCCAACCCCGACAAGGTCGTCGCCGCGCTCCGCATCATCACGGCCGACGCCAACGTGAAGGCCATCCTGTTCAACATCTTCGGCGGCATCACCCGCACCGACGACGTGGCCAACGGCATCGTGACCGCCACCAAGGCCAATCCGCTCAAGGTGCCCATCGTGATCCGCCTGACCGGCACCAACGAGGACATCGCGGTGAAGATTCTCAAGGACAACGGATTCTCGGCGTCGGCCGACATGGACGAGGCCGTGAAGCAGGCGGTGGCCCTCGCCAAGGGAGGGAAGGCCGCATGAGTATCTTCGTCGACAATTCCACCACCGTCATCGTGCAGGGCATCACGGGCCGCGACGGCTCGTTCCACGCCCGCCAGATGATGGAGTACGGCACCAAGGTCGTGGGCGGCGTCACCCCCGGTAAGGGCGGCCAGACGTTCGAGAACACCGTGCCGATCTTCAACACCATGCACGAGGCCGTGGCCGCCACCGGCGCCAACACGAGCATCGTGTACGTGCCCCCGATGTACGCCGCCGACGCGATCATGGAAGCCGCCGACGCCGGCATCAAGTTCATCGTGGCGATCTCCGAGGGCGTCCCCGTGCTCGACATGACGAAGGTCTATCCCTTCGTCCACGAAAAGGGCGCGCGCCTGCTCGGCCCCAACTGCCCGGGCATCATCACCCCCGGCCAGAGCAAGGTCGGCATCATTCCCGGCCGCATCTGCACGCCGGGCCACATCGGCGTCGTGAGCCGCTCGGGCACCCTCACCTACGAGGTCGTCTACCAGCTCACCCGCGCCGGGCTCGGGCAGTCCACCTGCGTCGGCATCGGCGGCGACCCGATCAACGGCACCAACTTCATCGACTGTCTGGCGGCGTTCGAGAAGGATCCGAACACGAAGGCCGTGGCGATGATGGGCGAGATCGGCGGCACCGACGAGCAGCAGGCCGCGGACTTCGTCAAGCAGCACATGACGAAGCCGGTCGTCGGCTTCATCGCCGGCCAGACGGCGCCCCCGGGACGCCGCATGGGGCACGCCGGGGCCATCATCTCCGGCTCCGCCGGCACCGCCGCCGAGAAGATCGCGGCGTTCGAGCACGCCGGCATGGGCGTCGCCAAGCGCCCGATGGACTTCGTGGAGCTCATCAAGGCGCGCCTCAGGTAGGCGCGCCCCAGCTATTGCACATTCTTAAACACGCACCAGAATTCATCCATGGCCGGAAACACCACGCTCACCATCGTCAAGCCCGACGCGTTCGGGGCCGGCAAGGCCGGCCGGATCATCGCCCATCTCGAGGCCCAGGGCTTCGTGATCCGCGCCGCGCGCGTCATGCACCTCACCGCCGCGCAGGCCGGCGAGTTCTACGCCGTCCACCGCGAGCGGCCGTTCTACGGCTCCCTCGTCACGTTCATGACGTCCGGGCCCTGCATGCCCATGATCCTCGAGAAGGACGGCGCCGTGGCCGCGCTCCGCAAGGCCATCGGCGCCACCGATCCCGCCGAGGCGGAGGCGGGCACCGTCCGCAAGCTCTACGCCGAATCCAAGGAGCGTAACGCCATCCACGCCTCCGACAGCGACGAGAACGCCGTTCGCGAGGCCCGCTTCTTCTTCGCCGAGAGCGACGTGATCGCCGCCTTGTGATCGCGTCGCGGGAGGAGCGCCCCCGCCGCCGCGCCGGCACCCGACGACTGCTCGTCGCCGGACTGCTGACGCTCGCCGCGGCCGGTGCTCCTTCCGCCGCCCGGGCCCAGGTCTCGGC
>JBJKPA010000004.1:0-4575 GCA_046706905.1 Gemmatimonadaceae bacterium | reverse complement strand
ACGATGCCGACGTTCTTCCCGCCCATCTCGGTCTGGTACTTGAGATTCCGGGCCGCGGCCGTGGCGGCGATCTGCGCCCCCACGGCGGCCGACCCGGTGAAGCTCACGCCGCGCACCGCCTCGGCGCCGAGGAGCGCGGGGCCGAGCGTGGCGCCGGAGCCGAGCACGACGTTGAAGATGCCGGGTGGGAGGCCGGCCGCGTTGGCGGTCTCGGCCAGCAGCGTCGCCACGTAGGACGAGGTCTCGGCGGGCTTGAGCACCACCGTGTTGCCGAAGGCGAGCGCCGGCGCCGCCTTCCACATGGGAATCGCGGCCGGGAAGTTCCACGGCGTGATGAGCCCGACCACGCCCAGCGGCTCGCGCAGCGAGAACTGGAGTGAGCCGGCGGCCTGCGCCGGGATCACGTCGCCGACGTTGCGCACCGCCTCGCCCGCGTAGTAGCGCAGGATGGCCACGCAGCGGGCCGCTTCGCCCCGCGCTTCGGCGATCGGCTTGCCGACCTCGCGGGCCATCGCCTGGGCGAGCATCTCCTGCCCTTCGGCGATCGCGGCCGCCCACCGGTAGAGGTGTTCGGCGCGCGACGGGCCGGAGAGGGCGCGCCATCCGCCCAGGGCCTGCTCGGCGGCGGCCACGGCGGCCGCGACGTCGGGGGTGGCGCCGCGCGGTACGCGGGCCACGACGTCTCTGGTGTCCGACGGGTTGACGTCGGAGATCCACTCGTCGCCCTCCGTGGCAGTCCACGTACCGGCGATGTAGTGCGAGAGTTGGAGCGAAGGAGTCATGGGTTCCGGGGTTGCTGGATTCTACGCGGGCGGAATGGGCCGGGGCAATGCCGATGGGGCCCGGGATTCGCGATATTTCGGCGAACCGCTTCCCGGGTCCCCCCGTTCGTCAACCGTTCGTCGCCGTTTCGAGGTCATCCCGTGTATCTGTCGCTACTGCTCTCGTTGCTGGCCGTGCAGGGTCCCAAGCTCACGTCCGTCCAGGCGGGGACCATCACGCGGTCCGTCGTCTCGTACCTCATTCCGTTCGACAAGCCGGTGGGAAACATTCCCATCGCCGGCCGCACCGTGGCGTTCGACCAGGCGCAGTCCATCAAGGCCTGGACGCCGTTCGTGGACAAGGTGAACCCGCGCGACATCATGCCCACGCTCCCGTCCCTGATCCGGACGCGCGACGCGGCGATCACCTGTGTGCACGGGACGCGGGAATGCACGGTGGTCGAGAACGCGATCTTCGTCTCGATCGATGCCGTGAGCACGCGCGACGTGCGTCCCGGGGAGTACCGCATCGACGCGACGCTGCTCTGGGCGCAGAAGGACAAGGCCGGGAAGAGCGAGCTGCACGGGGGCAACTACTCGCTGGTGCTCGGCCTCGCGGGGGGAAAGTACAAGTACTGGAAGGTGCTGCGGGCGGACCACCGGCCGGTGCGCTGACCGGCGGTCCGTCGCGCCGATCCCCGCCTACCGCCCGGGCATCGGCTTGCGCGGCAGCATCGAGTCGCGCTGCGCCGTGAGGTAGGCCATCGCGGCGGAGATCGTCGCCATCTGCTTGAGGTCGTCGGGCTGGATGCGGTCCACGACGTCCATGTTCGTGTGGTGCGTGCGCGCCGCGTACTCCAGGCGGTCCTGCACGAACTGGAACGACGGCAGGCCGAACGCCTCGAAGGTCTCGTGGTCGGTGGAGCGCACCGGGCGCGGGCTGAACAGGTCCACGCCCAGATCGCGGAAGGGTGCGAGGAACGCCTTGAAGATCGGCGCCACGCCGGCGTTGTCCTCCATCCACACGCCGCGGATCTTGCCCGTGCCGTTGTCCAGGTTGTAGTAGGCGTCGAAGGTCTCGTAGCCGGGGAGCAGCTTGCCGGTGGCGGCGTCGCCGATGTGGGCCCTGGCGTACGCCTTGGAGCCGAGCAGCCCCTCCTCCTCGCCGCCCCAGAGCGCGATCCGGATCGTGCGCCGCGGCTTCGCGCCCACGGTCTCGAGGATGCGCATCGCCTCCATCATGGCGGCGTCGCCCGCCCCGTTGTCGGTCGCCCCGGTGCCGCCGTGCCACGAATCGAAGTGGGCGCCGATCATCACGATCTGGTTCCGGAGCTTGGGATCGGTGCCCGGGATGTCGCCGATGATGTTGAAGCCGCGCGGCGTGGTCTCGTCGTAGAACTTCGTCTGGACGTCGAGGCGCATCCTGACCGGCACGCCGGCGTCGAGGATGCGGACCATGCGGTTGTAGTGCTCCACGGCGAGCGTGATCTCGGGGAGGCCGGAGCCGGCGGTGGAATCGCGCGGCCCGCCGGCCTGCACCATGAACGTGCCGCCGTCGGTGTGCTGCGCGAACCAGGAGAGGTCGCTCCCGCCGGTGACCGTGTCGGCGTCCATGCCGCGGTCGAGCAGCGCGACGACCCCCTCCTTCTTGTAGAACGCGAAGAGCTGGCGGCGGAAGCGCGCCTCGGGGCCGAGGCGCCGCCGCGGCGGCTTCCACCCCTTGGGCAGCGGCGTCATCATCTCGTCGATGATCTGGGGCGTGTACTTCAGGATGATCTTGCCGGTGAGCATGCGGACCATGCGCGCCGGCTGGGTGAGCACGATCTTGCCGCGCAGCTTGCCGTGGTACTTGGCGAAGTCGGCCTCGCTCTCGATGATCGGGCGCACGACGTCGGCCTCGACGGGGCCGTTGGTCCCGGGGGTCCACGCCTTGGGCATGGCGATGATCGGCTGCTCCTGCGGGGCGACCATCTCGGCGTAGAAGTGGACCAGCGACCATCCCTTGCCGAACGGGAAGCGCTCCTCGTGGACGTTCTGCAGGCCCCAGGACCTGAGCGTCTTCATCACCCACTGTCCGGCCGCTTCGGTGGACGGACTGCCCTCGAGGCGCGGCCCGTAGATGTCGGCGAGCCACACCATGTCGTTCATGACCTGGGAGTGCTCGAGCCCGACCTCGCGGATCCGCGAGAGCATCGCGGTGTCGATCGGTTCGCCCTGGGCGTGGGCGGGCACCGGAAGGGCGAGCAGGGCGGCGGCCGCGAGGGCGGCGAGGGGAAGACGGGACGTGCGGAGCATGGCGGCGGGGACCCGGGGTTGAAGGACCGGGGAACTTACCGGTGCCCGTGCGTCGTTGTCGAGGCGGCGGGGCGCGGCCGTTCAGAAGCCACAAGACCGTCACGGCCCCGTGGCCGCGCCCTGGGGGCGTGACCGGATCGCATATCTTTCAGGCTCACCAACCGCGAGTGGAGGGAGGGAATGGCGGGTTCGCAACGCACGATCGGCATTCTCACCGGCGGGGGCGACGTCCCCGGCCTGAACCCGGCGATCCGGGCGATCACCGTCCGCGCGCTGCGCGACGGCTGCCGCGTGATCGGCATCCGGCACGGGTGGGGGGGACTGGTGGACTACGTGCCCGACGCCAAGGCCGACAACAGCGACCACATCGTGCCGCTGACCGAGGCGATCGTGAACCGCGCCGGCCGCACCGGCGGCACCTTCCTCCATACGTCGCGCGTGCGCCCCAGCCACCTGCCCCGCGAGCGCGTCCCCGCGCACCTCGCGTCGAGCTACACCGAGCCGATCAACGACATCACGAAGGACGTGCTGCGGAACCTCGAGCACATCGGCGTGGACGTGCTGATCCCGATCGGCGGCGACGACACGCTGAGCTACGGCAAGCGGCTCCACGACGAGGGGGTGAACGTCGTCGCGATTCCGAAGACGATGGACAACGACGTGTACGGCACCGACTACTGCATCGGCTTCAGCACCTGCGTGACGCGCACGATCGAGCTGACGCACCGGCTGCGCACGTCGGCCGGGTCGCACGAGCGGTTCCTGGTGATCGAGGTGTTCGGGCGCTACGCCGGCTTCACGGCGCTGCTGCCCACGATGGCGGGCGCCGCCGACCGGTGCGTGATCCCCGAGCACCCGGTGGACGTGGACCGGCTGGCCGAGCTGCTCTGCAACGACCGCAACCGGAATCCCAGCCGCTACGCCGTGGTGCTGGTGTCCGAGGGCGCGCGGCTGTCCACGCAGTCCACCATGTCGTTCGAGGGCGAGGAGGCCGACATGTTCGGCCACCGCAAGCTGGGCGGCATCGGCGACCAGGTGGCGGCCGGGGTCAGGGCCGCGTCGGCCAAGTACAACAACGGCCGCCGCGTGGACGTCGTGAACCAGCGGCTGGGCTACCTGGTGCGCTCGGGCGATCCCGATGCGCTCGACTCGATCGTGCCGATGGCGTTCGGCAACCTGGCCCTCGACCTGATCATGAAGAAGCAGTACGGCCGGCTGGTCAGCATCCACCGCGGGTTCTACGACACCGTGCCGATGGAGAGCGTGACGTCGGACAAGAAGGTCGTGGACGTCAACAAGTACTACGACACCGATCGCCTGCGGCCGATCTACGAGTTCGATCACAAGCCGCTGTTCATCATGACGAGCGGCTGATCCGGTCCAGTGCCCGAGGCGGGACTCGAACCCGCACGCCGTTGCCGGTGGGGGATTTTGAGTCCCCTGCGTCAACCAATTCCGCCACCCGGGCCGCGTAGGGAACCTAGCCTAGCGGGGGCAGCGTCTCAACGCTGCCCCCGCT
>JBJKPA010000003.1:0-3943 GCA_046706905.1 Gemmatimonadaceae bacterium | reverse complement strand
CACAGTACTCCCACATGATCTTGCCCAGCTCGCGGTGGATCGAGGTCACCGTGCGGTGGCCCTTGATCGAGAGTAGCCGCTTGGTCCGCTCCTCGACGCCGGCCTCGGCCGCCTTGACCGCCGGATCATCGAGCGAGACCGGCTCGAGCTTGGTGCTCCCCAGATAGTCGCCGATGGTCAGCGGGATCACGAAGTAGCCGTCGGCCAGGCCCTGCATGAGCGCGCTGGCGCCCAGGCGGTTGGCGCCGTGGTCGGAGAAGTTGGCCTCGCCGATCACGTGCAGTCCGGGGATCGTGCTCATCAGGTTGTAGTCCACCCACAGGCCGCCCATCGTGTAGTGCACGGCCGGGTAGATGCGCATCGGCACCTTGTACGGATTCTCGTCGGTGATGCGCTCGTACATCTCGAACAGGTTGCCGTAGCGCTCGGCGATCTGCTCGGCGCCGAGGCGGTTGATCGCATCGGCGAAGTCGAGATACACGCCGCGCCCGCCGGGGCCGACGCCGCGTCCCTCGTCGCACACCTCCTTCGCGGCCCGCGACGCGATGTCCCGCGGCGAGAGGTTGCCGAAGCTCGGGTACTTCCGCTCCAGGTAGTAGTCGCGCTCGGCTTCCGGGATCTGGTTGGGCGGCCGCGTGTCGCCGCCCTTCTTGGGCACCCACACCCGCCCGTCGTTGCGCAGCGACTCCGACATCAGCGTGAGCTTGGACTGGTGGTCGCCGCTCACCGGAATGCACGTCGGGTGGATCTGCGTGTAGCAGGGGTTGGCGAACGCGGCGCCGCGCTTGTAGGCGCGCCAGGCCGCGGTCACGTTGGACCCCTTGGCGTTGGTGGACAGGAAGAACACGTTGCCGTAGCCGCCGGTGCCGAGCACGACCGCGTCGGCGAGGTGGCTCGACACCTGGCCGGTCACCAGGTCGCGCACCACGATGCCGCGGGCGCGCCCGTCGATCACGATCACGTCGAGCATCTCGGTGCGCGGGTACATCGTGACCCCGCCCTTCGCGATCTCCTTCTCCAGCGCCTGATACGCGCCGAGGAGGAGCTGCTGGCCGGTCTGCCCGCGGGCGTAGAAGGTGCGCGACACCTGCGCGCCGCCGAACGACCGGTTGGCCAGCATCCCGCCGTATTCACGCGCGAACGGCACGCCCTGGGCCACGCACTGGTCGATGATGTTGACGCTGACCTGGGCGAGGCGGTAGACGTTGGCTTCGCGCGAGCGGAAGTCGCCGCCCTTCACGGTGTCGTAGAACAGCCGCCAGACGCTGTCGCCGTCGTTGGGGTAGTTCTTGGCGGCGTTGATGCCGCCCTGGGCGGCGATGCTGTGGGCCCGGCGCGGCGAGTCCTGGAAGCAGAACGCCTTCACCTGGTAGCCCAGCTCGCTCATCGAGGCGGCGGCCGAGGCGCCGGCCAGTCCCGTCCCGACCACGATCACGGTGTGTTTCCGCTTGTTGGCCGGGTTGACCAGCTTCATCTCGAACTTGTGCTTGTCCCATTTCTCGGCGACGGGACCCGCGGGAATCCGTGACTTGAGTTCCATGGCTAGTGCACGATGCCGGCGATCACGCCGAGCGGGACGAGGGTGAAGCCGAGCCAGACGGCGATTGCCACGGCCGCGGCGATCCGCCGGTGCAGTGGGTGCTCCGACGGCCGCGCGAATCCCAGCGTGCGGAGCGAGCTCCAGGCGCCGTGGAAGAGGTGCAGTCCCAGGAACACCATGGACAGGAGGTAGAAGGCCGACACCCACCAGATGCGGAAGCTCGCCACGACGTCGCCGTAGATGTCGTGCCGGCCCATGGCGTCGGTGTTGTGGAAGACGCCGGCCGGATCGATCGCCCCCACCGTGAAGTGCAGGATGTGGAAGACGATGAAGACGAGGAGCAGCACCCCGCCCCAGCGCATGGTGCGCGAGGACAGGGTGGACACCTGCGCCTCGCGCTTGCGGTAGTCCACGGGCCGGGCCGCGTGGGCCCGCTGCGTGAGCTGCCACGCCATGAGCACGTGCAGCAGCACGGCCACGATCAGGACCGCGCGCGCCACCCAGAGCAGCTCGGCCAGCGGCCCGTGCAACAGGGCCGCGTAGGCGTCGAACTTGTTCTGGCCGATGAAGACCTGGAGGTTGCCCACCATGTGCAGGAACACGAAGGCGATGCCGATCAGCCCCGTGACCGCCATGATGATCTTCTTCCCGATCGTGGACCGGTACAGCTGTACGAGCCAGCGCATGGGGATCGGGGAGTTAGAGTTTCACCGCCTGCATCGGACCGCGGACGGCGTCGGCGCTCTTGGCCAGCGCCGCCTTCTCGTCCGCCGTGAGCTCCACTTCGATCACGCGCTCGATCCCCTTGCGGCCGAGCTTGCACGGCACGCCGAGGAAGAGCCCCTTCTGGCCGTACTCGCCCTCGAGCCAGGCGGCGCAGGGGAGAATGCGCTTCTCGTCGCGGACGATGGCCTCGGCCATCTGCACGGCGCCCGACGACGGCGCGTAGTACGCCGAGCCGGTCTTGAGGTGCTTCACGATCTCGGCGCCGCCCCCGCGGGTGCGCTCCACGATCGCGTCGAGCTTGCTCTTGTCGATCATCTGCGTGACCGGGATCCCGCTCACCGTCGTGTAGGAGATCAGCGGCACCATCGTGTCGCCGTGGCCGCCGAGCACCATCGCCTGGATGTCGCGCACCGAGACGTCGAGCGCCTCGGCCAGGAACGCGCGGTAGCGCGCCGTGTCCAGCACGCCGGCCATGCCCAGCACCCGCTGCCGCGGGAAGCCGGTGACCTGCTTGGCCACGTAGCACATCACGTCGAGCGGGTTGGAGACGATGATCAGGATGGCGTCGGGCGAGCTCTGCTTGACCTGCTCGCTCACCTGCTTCACGATCCCCGCGTTCGTGTTCAGCAGGTCGTCGCGCGACATGCCCGGCTTGCGGGCGATGCCGGCGGTGATGATGACGAGGTCCGAATCGGCAGTTTCATCGTACCCGTTGGTGCCGATGACCCGGGTGTCGAACCCTTCGATGGGGGCGGACTCCCACTGGTCGAGTCCCTTGCCCTGCGGAATGCCTTCGGCCACATCCACCATCACCACGGTGCGGGCCAACTGCTTCTCCGCCACACGCTGTGCGGTCGTCGCACCGACGTTGCCTGCGCCGACCACTGTGATTTTGTTGACCATGAGTCGTTCGGATAGAGGAAATAGTGAACAGCCAACGAAAGGTACGCGGGTGTTCGAGCGCGATCAATCCGTTTGCGCCGCGCCAATCCCGCGCCGGTTCGTCGGTGTTCGGCTAGCCTCCGACCTGCGACAGCGCGCGGAGCCCGCCGACCTTCATCTGCAGCAGCGCGTGCTCCCTGGGCTTCTCGGCCAGCGCGCGGCGGAAGTGCGGCTCCAGCGGCTCGCCGGCGCGCAGCGGCGTGCGCAGGTCCACTTCGTGGTCGCCGAACAGGCAGGTCCGAAGCCGGCCGTCGGCGGTGAGGCGCACCCGGTTGCACGAGCCGCAATAGGTGTGCGTCATGGGCGTGATCACGCCCACCGACCCGCGCGCGCCGGGCAGCGCGTAGTACACCGCCGGTCCGTTCCCGCGCGCCGGGCCCGCGACGGGCGCCAGCGCGCCCAGCGTCCGCAGCCGGGCCAGGATCTCGTCGCTGGGCACGACGTGCTCCCAGGTCAGCTCGCGCATCTCGCCCACCGGCATCAGCTCGATGAACCGCACGTGCCACGGGTGGTCCACGCTGAGCCGCGCGAAGTCCTCGACCTCGTCGTCGTTCACGCCGCGCATCACCACCATGTTGAGCTTCACGGGGGCCAGCCCGGCCCGCTCGGCGGCGATCGCCGCGCGCACCGGTTCGAACTCCAGGTTGCGCCGCGCGATAGCCCCGATGGGCTCCGCCCGCAGGCTGTACGGGCTGATGTTTAAGCCGTCGAGCCCTGCCTAGCGCACCACCCGCG
>JBJKPA010000002.1:0-4827 GCA_046706905.1 Gemmatimonadaceae bacterium | reverse complement strand
TCGAGGCGGGCACCGGCATCGGCAAGTCGCTCGGCTACCTCGTGCCCGCGCTGCGCTGGGCCGCCGCCAACGGCGAGCGCACCGTGGTCTCGACCAACACGATCAACCTGCAGGAGCAGCTCGTCCGGAAGGACCTGCCGTTCCTCGAGCGCGCGCTCGACGACCAGAAGGTGCGCTACGCGCTGCTCAAGGGCTGGCGCAACTATCTGTGTCTGGCGCGCCTCGCGCAGGCCCGCGCCTCGGGTTCGTCGCTGTTCGAGGACGGCGTGCAGGACGAGCTGGAGACCATCGCCGCCTGGGCCCGCCGCACCCGCGACGGCTCGCTGAGCGATCTCGCCACGCCGGCCAGCGCCGAGGTCTGGGACGAGGTCGCCGCCGAGCCCGACCTGTGCACGCGCATGCAGTGCCCGCACTTCGACGACTGCTTCCTGTTCAGGGCGCGCCGCGTCGCCGCGCAGGCCGACGTCATCGTGGTCAACCACCACCTGCTGCTCGCCGACATCGCCGTGCGCCGCGCGTCGCAGAACTGGCAGGACGCCGCCGTGCTCCCCTCGTACCGCCGCATCGTGATCGACGAGGGCCATCATCTGGAAGACGCCGCCGCGCAGCACCTGGGTGGCAGCGTCACGAAGCGCGGGCTCACCCGCCTCTTCAACCGGCTCGAGCGGCGCGGGCGCGGACTGCTGCCCACGCTGCGCGAGCGCCTCGCCGCGGGCAAGGACCTGCTCAGCCAGGCCAGCCTCGAGCTGGTCATGTCCCGTCTCGAGCCCTCCGTGCGCTCGGCGCGCGACCGGTCGGCCATCCTGTTCGACGTGCTCGACGAGGTGCTGGCCCAGTCGGGGCAGCTCGTGCTGCGGCTCACCGACGACTTCGCGTCGCACCCCGCATGGCGCGGCGGGCTCCGCGTGTCGCTGGAGAATACGCTGGGCGAGCTGGCCGTGCTCGACGAGGGGCTGTCGCGCGTGCGCGACCGCCTCGAGGGGAGCGAGCGAGCCGAGGACGTGGCACCGCTGGTCGCCGAGATGCGGGCCGTGTCGCGCCGGCTGCAGGGGGCCGGCGACGCGCTGCGCGACGCGCTCGACCCGCCGTCGGGCGCCGACACCGTGCGCTGGATCGAGGCCCGGGGCAAGGAGCGCGCCGTGGCCGTGTCGAGCGTGCCCCTCGACCTCGCCCCCGTGCTGCGCGACGACCTGTTCGCGCGCGTCGAGACCGCCATCGTCACCAGCGCCACGCTGGCCGCCGAGGGGAGCTTCGAGTTCATGGCCGGGCGCCTGGGACTCACGGCGTCGGAGCTCGAGCCGGTCACGCGGATCCTGCCCTCGCCCTTCGACTACGAGCGGCAGGCGCTGCTCGCCATCCCCACCGACGTGCCCACGCCCAATCGCGACGTCGAGCGGCACGCGCACGCCGTGGTGCGCATCCTGCTCGACCTCGCCGACGCGGCCGACGGCGGCGTGTTCGTGCTGTTCACCAGCCACCGCGAGGTGCGCCGCGCCGCCGAGCTGCTGCGCGGCAGGAACATCGAGCGCCGCTGGCCGCTGCTCGTGCACGGCGAGGATTCGCGCGACCGGCTGCTCACCCGCTTCCAGGAGTCGGGGCGCGGGCTGCTGCTCGGCACCACCTCGTTCTGGGAAGGGGTGGACGTGCCCGGCGAGCCGCTCCGCGCGCTGCTCATCGCCAAGATTCCCTTCCGCGTGCCCTCCGAGCCGATCACCGCGGCGCGGTGCGAGGCGATCGAGGAGCGGGGCGGGGACGCCTTTGCCGACTACATGATTCCCGACGCCGCGCTCAAGCTCAAGCAGGGGTTCGGCCGGCTCATCCGCAGCTCCACCGACCGCGGCGCCGTCGTGATCGCCGACGCGCGCATCGTCACGGCGCGCTACGGGGGCGAGCTGCTGCGCGGACTGCCGCCGGCGCGCCGGCTGGTGGACGCGTGGGACGATCTGCGCCCCGCCGTGCGCGAGTTCTACGCGCGCGGGTAGTCAGCGGTTGCAGACCAGCGCCGTATCGGGGCTGCCCAGGGCCAGGGTGACCTGGCCCACCGTGGGGTCGTTCAGCACGAGCTGCTGGCCGCTGACGTGCCCGGCCAGGACGTAGGGGTCCCCGACCTTCACGGTCACCGCGCCGGCCGCCGCCGCGACGGAGCCCACGATGTTGAACCCCAGGGTGTCGTCGAGCACGATCGGGGGGAACGCGGCCGAGATGCACGGCACGCTGATCGTGGCACCGGCGTCCGAGGCCATGAATTGGACGTTGGCGGTGGACCATTGCCCGGTCAGCGCCTGGCCGGAGAAGGCCACGTAATCGGTCGGCGAATTGCACGCGGCCACAGCCGCCGCCAGTGCCACCGCGAAGACGACCAGCCGTGTGGAAACCGAATGCCGAGCCATGGAGTTCTCCGGGGGGCAGGGCGCCGAGACGGACGGCGCACGTGCACCCTCGTACAACCCGCGCTCCCGGTCAAGGTGTCACAAATGGCCGCCCGCCCGGCCGGCCGCTAACTTCAGGCATGCCTCCCTCCCCCTCCCGGTCGCTGCCCTTCGCACGCCCTTCGAAGATCGTCTGCGTGGGCCGCAACTACGCCGAACATGCCCGCGAGCTCGGCAACGCCGTGCCCGCCGAGCCGCTGCTCTTCCTCAAGCCCCCGTCCAGCCTCATCGCGTCGGGGCAACCCATCGTCCTGCCCGCGATGTCCAAGCAGGTGGAATACGAGGGCGAAATCGGCGTGCTCGTCGGCCAGACGCTCCGGGACGTGTCCGATGTCGAGGCCGCGCGGGCCATCACCGCCGTGCTCGCCGCGAACGACGTGACCGCCCGGGACCTCCAACGGTCCGACTCGCAGTGGACCCGCGCCAAGGGATTCGACACGTTCTGTCCGGTGGGCGAGCCGCACACCCCGCCCGCCGACCTCTCGACCCTATCCGTGGTAACCCAAGTGAATGGCACCGAACGGCAGCGCGGCGCCGCCGCGCAGATGGTGTTCACCATTCCCGCCCTTGTTGCGTATATCTCAAGGGTGATGACGCTGGAGCCCGGCGACCTCGTGCTCACGGGGACGCCGGCCGGCGTGGGGACCCTTGGCCCGGGCGACGAGGTACAAATAGATGTTCCGGGCTTCAGCACCGTTCGCAATCCCGTGAGGAAGTAGTCCCAGTGCCCAAGATCGCCGACCGCCTGGAAACGCTCCCCGAATACGCCATGGCACGCGTGCCGCAGCGCAAGCGCGAGCTGCTCGCCGCGGGCGTGGACGTGATCGATCTGGGACCGGGCGACGCCGACCTGATGCCGCCGCCGGCGGCGCAGCGCCGGCTGGCCGAGGCGGCCGCCGTCCCCGCCATGAACCGGTACGGCTTCGGCATCGGCCTGGTGGAATTCCGCGAGGCGGTGACGATGTGGATGGGCAAGCGATTCTCCCTCCGCTTCGACCCGATGAAGGAGGTCGTGCCGCTCATCGGAAGCAAGGAGGGGCTCTCGCACCTCGCGCTGGCCTTCGCCGGCCCGGGGGACGCGACGGTCGTGCCCGAGCCGGGGTACGGGGCGTACGGCGGCGGCACCGGGCTCGCCATGGCCGAGCCGTATCTCTACGCGCTGCGTCCGCGCACGAACTTCCTGGTCGAGCTGGACGAGATCCCGGCCGACGTGCTGCAGCGGACCCGGATCGTCTATCTCAACTACCCGAACAACCCCACCGGCGCCGTCGCCCCGCGCGACTACCTCGAGCGCACGGTGCGCCGCTGCCGCGAGCTGGACCTGCTGCTCGCATATGACAACGCCTATAGCGAGCTGACCTACGACGGGTACGTGGCGCCCAGCATCTTCGAGATCGACGGCGCCCGCGACGTGGCCATCGAGTTCCACTCGATGTCCAAGACCTACAACATGACCGGCTGGCGCTGCGGGTGGGCGGTGGCGAAGCCCGAGATCGCCGCCGCGCTCACCCGTGTGAAGACGTTCACCGACACCGGCGCCTTCCAGCCGATCCAGGCCGCCGCCGTGGCGGCGCTGGAGAGCTACGACGACTTCGTCCCGCGCAACGTCGCCACCTTCAAGCAGCGCCGCGACGCCGCCGTGGCCGCCTTCCGCGAGGCGGGCTTCCGGGTCGAGTCGCCCAAGGCCACGATGTACCTCTGGATCCCGCTCCCCGAGGGCGTGCCCAGCGCGCACTTCGCCGACCGCCTGATGGACGAGGAAGGGGTGATCGTGCTGCCCGGCTCCAGCTTCGGGCAGGGCGGGGAGGGGTTCTTCCGCATCTCGTTCATCACCGGGCCGGAGCGGTTGGCCGAGGCGGCGCGCCGCGCCGGCCGCGTGCTCCAGTCGCTGGGTGCCGGGGTGGGCGCGGGGGCGGGGGTGGGGGCCGCGTGAGCAAGCGCTGGTTCGGGAGCGACCGCAAGCGGTCGCCGGGCGGACTCGCGGTCTCGATCGCGATCCACCTGGCGATCATCGTCGTGATCACCCAGCTGGCGTTCCGCTATCCGCTCTCGATCCTCATGGAGGGCTACTCGGCCGCCGCGCACATCAAGCCCGAGACGCTGAACTTCGTGCGCGTCCAGCCCCCGCCGCCGTCGTCGGTGAAGGCGCCGGCCAAAGCGAAGAGGCCCGCGCCCAAGGGCGGGCAGCCCGCGCCGCTCATCGCGCCCTCGGTGATCCCGACCCAGATCCCGGCGCCGATCACGAAGGCCGTGCCCCCGGCGCAGGCCGCGGGCGGCACCGGCAACGGACTGGGTGTGACCGGCGGCACCGGTGCCGCCACCCGGGTCATAACCGACGTGCCCGACGACCGGATTAGCCAGGCCCCCGGCTACTTAGCGATGCCCGTCAAGACGCCCC
>JBJKPA010000001.1:0-3810 GCA_046706905.1 Gemmatimonadaceae bacterium | reverse complement strand
CCGCGTCGGCCGCGTCGGCGGCCGTCATCACGTTGATCGGCGCGCCCCCGGCGGCGGGCGTTCCGAACAGCACCTCGATCACCGTGCGTCCCGGCGCGTACACGTCGAGCAGCACGGCGTCGAACGCCGCGCGGCCCAGCCGGTCGAGGGCGCTCGCGCCGTCGACGCCTTCGGCCGCGTATCCGTGCGCCCCGAGCACGGCGATCACCAGCTCGCGGTGCTCGACGTCCTCGTCCACAACGAGCACGCGGCGCGCGCGGCCCGCATCGGCCGTTGGCGCGTGCACGGCGGCAGTCACACCGGACCGCCGGTCCCTGGACCGGCCCCCCGGGCACTGCGTCGTGCCATCCGTTTCATGACTACCGGACGCTGGGGCATAAAGACTCCGCAAAGTCTCCCGAATCGGGCCGGGCCTGCATCCGAAATTCCCGGACCCCGACGTCGGGCGGGTTCACCAACTCGTGCGACGCTCCGGGGCTCGGAGCGGACTGCCGGCCCGGAACCCATTCATTCCGGACCGGCAGCTCGAGATCGCGAGGCCCATGCCCACTACGGCGTGACCTGGATCTCGATCGCGGTCTCCGTGGCGCTCACCACGTGGGCCGTGCCGGTGGTGTTGCCCACCGACGTGATCTGCGCGTTCGCGCCGCCCGCCAGGATGAACCGCAGGCGGTACGTCCCCGCATCCGTCGGCTTGAACTGCCCGCCGTAAACCAGGCGGCCGGCGACGTTCATCTCGGCCGAGATCGCGCCGCTGGAGACGGTGGCGGTCACGCTGCCACCCGGACCGCTCAGCTGCTCGACGACCAGCGTCGGGCCCACGGTGTAGAGCAGCGGCACGTAGTCGCTCAGCGTGCCGTCGGTGCCCTGGACCTCATCGGGCGACGAGGCGTTGGCCACGTACGGCATGTTGTAGCCCTGCAGCCTGCCGACGCCGGTAGCCGACAGCGCGACCTCGATCCGGATCGGATGCCCGGCCTTCAGGCTGGCGCTGCCCGACAGGTTGTCACCCCAGTAGGCCTCCGCGTCGAACTTGCCCTGGCCCGTGCCGTCGATGAGCTGCGCGCGCCAGGCGTTCGCGGTGCCCTGGAGGTAGTAGCCCGTGCCGTCCACGGCGTTGCCCGTCCAGAAGAACGGCGCCGACGGGCTGGCGAAGGGAATCGCCGCGAGCTCGGCCGACGCCGCGGTCTCCGCGGTCGTGGGACGCACGCCGGGATCCGTCGCCACCGCGACGCCGCTCGTGCCGATGCCGTCGGCGAACACCACCGGCCAGGACATGTTGTTGCCCGTGGTCGTGGTCTCCCCGCCGCCCCCGCCGCCCCCACCTCCTGGCGTCGTGGTCACGGTCACCACGGTGGTGCCGGTCACGTTTTTGGCGCTGGCCGAGATGTTGGTCGTCCCCGCGGACACGCCGGTCACGAGACCACTCGCGTCGACGGTGGCCACGGCGGCGTTGTCGCTCGCCCACGTGAACGTGACGGCGACCGGATCACCGGTGGACGTATACGCCGTCGCGGTGAGCTGCGTCGTCGAGCCCACCTGCACCGACGTGGTCCCCGTGATCGTGATCGAGCTGACCTTCTTCGTCACATTCACCGAGGAACCGCCGGTCTTGCCGCCGGCGCTGGCCGTGACCGAGGTCGAGCCGTTCGTGACCGCGGTGAGCAGCCCTGTGGAGCTGACCGTGGCCACGGCCGGATTGGTCACCGACCAGGTGACCGGCACCGAGAGCACATTGCTCGCGCTGTCGAGTACCGTCGCCGTGAGCTGCACGACGTCGCCCTCGTCCACGTTGACGACCGACGGCGAGACGGTCACCCAGGCCACGCTGGCCGAGGAGCCACCGCCGCCTCCACCGCCGCCGCCGCTGGCCGGCTTGCCGGTGATCGCGAAGGTGGAGAAGCCGGTCACGTTCGCGCCTACCGTATGCGCCGCGATCCCCGTGTGGTCGCAGTCCTGCCACTGGTTCTGGACGCGGTCACGCCGCTGGAGGCGGAGCTGCGTCACGTCCATCCCCGCCGGGACCTTCGCCGGATCGTAGGTGATGCTCAGGCCCGCCGGCTTGTTGAGCGTCGTGCCCGCGGGCTCGACTGTATAGGCGGTTCCGGGCACGTAGTTCTGATCGCCCGAGAATTCGGCGTCCTCCACCTTCGTGACCACGATGTCGATCGCGGACTCCAGGGCCCCCTCCGGAATCACGAGCTGCAAGTTGCCGTCGGCCGAGACCACGGTGGCGCCGGCCGGACCGACCATCGTGCCCTGCGGCGCCTGGACCACGAGGCCGAACGCGCCGAACCGCGAGACGTTCGCCATCACGGCCTCACCCTGCAGGCCAAGGTGGTCGCAGTCGCGCCATTGCTGTTGGACGCGGTCGCGCTCGCGGATCCGGAGCTGCTCCTGGAACACGCCGGCCGGCAGATGCGCCGGGTCGAACCGCAGCCGCAGCTGCACCTGGGCGTGGAGCGTCACGCCGGCCGGCTGAATGTCGTATCCGGTGCCGGCGAGGAAGCTCGGATCGCCGTTGAACGCGGCGTCGTCGAGCGGCGTGATCGTGATGTCGGTGTTGGCATCGAGTGCCCCTGCCGGAATCTCGAGCACGAGGTTGCCGTCGGCCGACGTCACCACGCCGCCCGCGGCGCCGATCACGGTGCCCGAGGGAGCGACCTGCACCGTGGCCGTAGCGCTCTTGCCGTCGGCCGCCGCGGTGATGGTGGCGCTGCCGTACGCGACGCCGACCACTTCCCCGGCGGCCACGGTCGCGACCGAGGCGTCGCTCGTCGACCAGGTGATGGCGCTGTTGACCGTCTCGCCGCAGCTGCACTTGGGCAGCGCGCTGAGCGTCACGTGTTCGCCGGCGGCGAGATTGACGGCGCTCTGACTGAGCGCGATCGTTGCCGTCGAATGGACGTGCTCCGGCGTGGTCGGATGCTGGTCGCTGCTGCACGCGAGCGCCCAGAAAGCGCCGGCGGCCGCCGCGGTCACGAGGTATCTGAGTCTCTTCATCTGCCCCTCCCCGTCGATTGGGAGCGGGATCGGACCACGAGGTCCTTGCCCGCCCGATGACGGAAGGGTCACCGCGCCGGGCCGGTCCGCCGATCCGGAAAACCGGCGCGACTTCGTGTTGGATCGCCTGTCGGTGCGGGGCGGCCCGCTTCCGGCGGAAGCCGCACTTGCCCCGGCCGCGAACCGCACAGGTCGCCGCCATTGGGACATCCGATGTCCCAATTCGGGCGCCGCGCGCCGGTGTCGGACTGTTGCACCGGAGTGTGGCAGCGGCGCCACGATGCGGCACCGGAATCCGGCATGCACCCGCGCGATCGCGGTCGATTCCCGCCCCGCCGGTCGGCACGGGAATTGCTCAGGTTGGCGATGATACTACACCTATAACCAGCGTCAGGAGATGCCGATCGTTCGCGCCCTCATGAACGCCCAGACCCTCCCGGCCCCGCACGAGGCGGTCGTCTTCCAGGTGGTCTCCGACGGAGGGGTGCTCCTCCACACCGGGCAGGAGATGTACTACGGCCTCAACTCCGCCGGCGTGCGGATCTGGCAGCTGCTGCCGACCGCCGGGGATTTCGATACGCTGTGCGAACGGATGGCGACGTCGTACCCGGACGTGGAACCCGCCCGTCTCCGGGCCGACGCCGAAGAACTCCTCGGCGACCTCGCCGACGCGGGCCTCGTGGTGGCCCGCCCGTGACCGCGCTGCCCGCGCGCGCGTACCTGGCCCTGCTGCGCGCTCGGCTCGCGCTGGGCCTGACGCGCCCCGGGCAGTTGCTCGTGCGGCAGGCGCCGCAGGCAACGCCGGTT